>NZ_JBISWL010000009.1:0-12829 GCF_044462265.1 Kocuria rhizosphaerae | reverse complement strand
TCCCGTCGGCGGGCCCGGCGCCGGTCCCCGCGCCGGCCGCCGGGGCGCCCGAGCCGGTGGCCGAACGCCCCGCGGCACCGGAGGGCGGGCCGCCGGTCCTGCCGGAGTCCGTGCCGGTGTCCGTGCGGATCCCCGCCGTGGACGCCGCGTCGGAGCTGCTGCACCTGGGGCTGCGCGCCGACGGCTCCCTCGAGGTGCCGCCCGCCCACCCCGGCGCACCGGCCTCCTGGTACGTCTCCTCCCCGACGCCGGGGGAGCGGGGCCCGGCAGTGCTGCTGGGCCACGTCAACGCCACCGGCGGCGGCCCGGGCGTCTTCGCCGGCCTGCGCGGCCTCTCGCCCGGGGACACCATCGAGATCCTGCGGGCGGACGGCACCACCGCGGTGTTCGCCGTCGACCGAGGGGAGCAGTACGCCAAGGACGCGTTCCCCACCGCGGCCGTCTACGGGGACACCACGGGGGCGGAGCTGCGCCTCATCACGTGCGACGGCTACGAACCGGCCACCGGCCGGTTCGACGACAACTACGTGGTCTATGCCAAGCTCCTCGCCTGATCGTGCTCCGTCCACCCCTCGGCGGGTCGGCGGGCCCGCCCGCCGGCCCGTGGGGCGCAGCCCGGCAGACCCCCACCGAAGGAGAGCACCCCATGAGCCGCCCCATGTCGTCAGCCGCACCGAGCGCCCCGGCGTCGCGACGGCACCCCGTGAGGTCCAGCGGCTGCTGACGCTGACCCTCGTCAACGACCGGTGGATGGCCGTCGCGGCCGAGGCCCCGGTCCGCGACTGGTTCGGGGGCGCGGGACGGCCTGGGCGCCGCGCGACGCCCGCTGCGTCGGGCCTTCCCCGCCTCCGGCGATGGGCCGCGCGACGTCCGTCGCGGGCGCTGCCGGACGTCAGCCGTTCTGCCCGATGACCCGGTCACGGCCGGCGAGCACGGCGAACACGCACAGCACCGCCATGAGCCCGGCCATCAGCAGCAGCGGGGCCTCCCAGCGGCCCCCGGCGTCGTAGAGGGCGCCGACCACGGCCGGTGCGAGCGCGGCGAGGGCGTAGCCCACGGACTGGGCCATGCCCGACAGTGCCGCGGCCTGGCGGTGGTCGCCCGAGCGCAGGCTGAACAGGGACAGCGCCACGACGATGAGGCTCCCGCAGCCCAGCGATCCGCACACGATCCAGAGCAGCATCAGCTGCGGGGCGGCGGCCAGGCCCGCGAAGGCCCCCAGGGCCAGCAGGCTCCCGGAGAGCGCCACGGGCCGCTGGTCCCGGACCCGGTGCATGAGCGCCCCGGTGCCCAGGCTGGCCGTCATGCCGATCAGCAGAAACAGCGCCATGTGGGTGCCGGCGACGGTCGCCGGGACGCCGTGGCTGCGCTCGATGCTCGGCAGCCACGCCATGAAGACGTAGAACGCCATCGACTGCAGCCCCATGAACAGGGTCACCTGCCAACCGAGCGCCGATCGCCACGGGGAGCGGTAGCGGACGTCCTGCGGGTCGTGCGCCCCGCCGTCGGAGGACTTCTTCCGCAGCCAGGGGGACAGGATCACGAGCGCCGCCACGGCCAGCACCGCCCACACGGCCAGGGCCGGTCGCCAGCCCGCGGGGCCTCCGTGGGCGATGGGGACGACGACGGCGGACCCCGCCGCCGCCACCGCGCCCTGGATCGACGTGTAGACCCCGGTCACCTGGCTCACCCGCAGGGGGAACTCCCGCTTGACCAGCGAGGGCAGCAGCACGTTGAGGAAGGCGATGCCGATGCCGACCACGGCGGTGCCGATCCACACGGCCCCGGGAACGGGTGTGGACCGGCCGAGGATCCCGGCCGCCAGCAGCAGCAGCGAGAGCCACAGGGCCCGGTCCAGTCCCGTCCGGGCCGCCAGGGACGGGGCCACGGGGGAGAACAGCGCGAACATGGCCAGCGGCAGCCCGGTCAGCAGCCCGGCCTGCCCGGCGGAGATCCCGAGGTCGCGGCTGATCTCCTCGAGCAGCGGCCCCACGGTCACGAAGCCGACGCGCAGGTTGACCGCGATCAGCACGACGCCGACGAAGCCGAACCCCAGGCGGGCACGGAGGCCCGTGGCCGATGACGCGTTGGTGAGCACGGCGGACCCTTTCCGGTCGGAGAGCGGACGAGCATCACGGCGTGCCCCGGCCGGCTGCCGGTTCGTCCACCGCCCAGTGTGCCTCATGGCCCGCGGCGGGCGCCCGGACCGCCCGATGGTCCCGCCCGCCCGCGACCCGGGCGGAGGGCCGGTGGCGGAGCAGGCGCAGCGGACGTGCCGGAGGGGCGGCGCGCCCTCGGCGCACCGCCCCTCCCTGGTCGTCCCTGGCTCAGCCCAGGATCAGGTTCACCACGAACAGCAGCGGGATGGAGCCCGCCCAGACCGCGGTGGTGATGCCGGACCAGCCGCGCAGCGCGTCGGTGCCCTGCAGGCCCGTGAAGCGCGTGACGACCCAGAAGTAGGAGTCGTTGAAGTAGCTGAACACCATGGAGCCGGCGGTGCAGGCGATCGCGGCGACCACGGGGTCGATGCCGAGCGAGCCGACGAGCGGCGCGGTCACGGACGCGGCGGTGATCATCGCGACCGTGCCGGAGCCCTGGGCGATGCGCACGAGCGTGGCGATCATGAACGGCACGAGGAAGGCCGGAAGCGGCGTCGCGGCCACGGCCTCGGCGAGGGCGTCGCCCACGCCGGAGCTGCGCAGCACGTTGCCCAGCGCGCCGCCGGCGCCGGTGATCAGCAGGATCAGGCCGGCGGAGGCCGCGGCCTCCGCGAACCAGCCGTGGGCCTTGTTCCGCGGGGTCCACCGGGGCAGGAGCACGTAGAGGGCCAGGACCATGCCGATGACGAGGGCGACCACGGGGTTGCCGAGGAAGGCGAAGGGGACGACCCAGGCGGAGGGGGTGTACTCGTCGCCGCCGATGACGCCCTGGGCGTTCTGGTCGATGGCGCCCGTGACCGTGTTGGTGATGATCAGCAGCAGCGGGATGAGCAGCGGCAGGGACGCGACGAGCGCGCCGACCTTGTGCGGCTTGGCGCCGGCCGGGACGTCGCCGAGGTCGTGGGTGGTGTGCTCGGCCGGGGGCTGGGCGGCCTCGTGGTCGAGGCCGTCACTGTGCTGCTCACCCGTGCCGGTGCCCGTGCTCGTGCCGCCGGTGCCCGCCCCGGAGCCCGCGGCGGTCCCGCCGCCGACGGTGACCAGCTCGCCGTAGACGGCCTCGCGCACGCTCTCTTCGATGCGGGGCTCGAGCTTCGGGCCGATCCAGCGGGCGTAGAGGACGACGACCGGCAGCAGCAGGACCGTGAAGGCCAGGCCCACGAGGATCAGGGCGCCGAGGTCGGCGCCGAGGATGCCGGCCACGGCCAGTGGGCCCGGCGTCGGGGGCACGAGGTGGTGGGTCAGCGTCATGCCGCAGCCCAGGGCGAGGGCCAGGGTCACGTAGCCGGCCCGCTTCACCCGGGCGATCGACCGGGCGAGGGGGTTCATGATCACGTAGCCCGAGTCGCAGAACACGGGGATGGAGACCAGGGCGCCCACGCTGCCCATGGCCCACGGCTCGCGGCCGTGGCCGAAGGCGCGGAGGAAGGCGTGGGCCAGGGCGTTGGCGGCGCCGGAGACCTCGAGGATCTTGCCGATGCCGACACCGAGGCCGATGACGATGCCGATGGAGGCGAGGGTGTTGCCGAAGCCGGTCGTGATCGCGGAGACGATCTCGAGGACGGGCTGACCGGCGACGACGCCGGTGACGAGGGCGGCGATGAGAAGGGCCACGAAGGCGTCGAGCCGGGTGCGGAGCACCAGCACGATGATCGTGGCGATGCCCAGCACGAGGGCCAGGAGTAGTTGGAGTTCCACGGTGTATCTGCTCCTTGCGGGTGGTGTGGTGGCCGGGGGACGACCCCGGGCGGGAATGTTGACGTGATCGGCGTTACATGTGACAGTAGCCACAGGTAAGACATCTGACAAGGGGGCGACCGAACGTCGTGATCATGGAAAAAGAACTCCTCGCCGAGTACCCCGCCGAGGTCCCCGTGGACCCCCGCGAGGTCGCCGCCTCCGTGGCGGCCACGGGCCGGGTGCTCGTCGTGCTCGACGACGACCCGACGGGGACCCAGTCCGTCTCGGACCTGCCGGTGCTGACGCGCTGGGACGTCGAGGACTTCGCCTGGGCGCTGGGCACCGGGGCGCCGGCCGTCTACGTCCTCACCAACACCCGCAGCCTCGACCCGGCCGAGGCCCAGGCCCGCAACCGGGAGGCTGTGGACCACGCCCTCACCGCGGCCCGGGAGGCCGGCGTCCCGCTCGGCTTCGTCAGCCGCAGCGACTCGACCCTGCGCGGCCACTTCCCCCTGGAGCCGGACGCCATCGCCGCGACCCTCGCCGAGCGCACCGGGGAGCCGACCGACGGCGTGGTCGTCGTGCCCGCGTTCCCGGAGGCCGGGCGGATCACGGTCGGCGGCGTGCACTACACCCGCGACGGGCAGGGCGGACTGGTCCCCGTGGCCGAGACCGAGTTCGCCCGGGACGCGACCTTCCACTACTCCTCCTCCCACCTCGCCCGCTACGTCGAGGAGAAGTCGGGAGGCCGCTGGCCGGCCGAGGACGTGATCGTCCTGGACCTGCACGCCGTCCGCGGCGGCGCGGCCGGCATCGCCGACCTCCTGGAGCCCGCCGCCGGTTCCACCCCGGTCGTCGTGGACGTGGTCACCGAGAACGACCTGCGCGCCCTCGCCCTCGGCCTGGCCGAGGCCGAGCGCCGCGGCAAGAAGCTGCTCTACCGGGTCGGCCCGCCCTTCGTCCGGGCCCGGATCGGCCAGGAGCAGCGCGCGCCGCTCACCGGGGACGAGGTCCCGGCGGGCGGGACCGGCCCGGTCGGGGGGCTCGTCGTCGTCGGCTCCCACGTGGGGGTCACGACCCGGCAGCTGAAGGCACTCACCGACCGGCACAGCCACGCCACCACGGTGGAGCTCCCCGTGGAGGCCGTCCTCGACCCGGACCGCGCCGAGGCCCAGCTCACCGAGACCGTGGGCGCCGTCGTCGCCGCGCTCGCCGAGGGGGACGTCGTCCTGCACACGAGCCGGCTGCTCGTCCGGTCGGAGGACCCCTCCGAGAGCCTGCGGATCGCGCGCACGGTCTCCGCGGCCGTCGTCGCCGTGGTCAACCGCACCCTGCGCACCGCCCCGCCGCGGTTCGTCGTCGCCAAGGGGGGCATCACGTCCTCGGACGTCGCCGCGCACGGCCTCGAGATCCGCCACGCGATGGTCCGCGGACCCATGCTCCCCGGCATCGTCTCCCTGTGGGAGCCGGTGGACGGGCCGGCCCGCGGCATCCCGTACGTCGTCTTCGCCGGCAACGTGGGCGACGACGGGTCGCTCGCGGAGGTCGTCCGCAAGCTCAGCACCACGTTCTGAGCACGAGCGCCCGTCCCAGACCCCCGTCCCCGAGAGGAACGAGACACCTGCCATGACCCACCGAACGGTCGCCGTCCTGGGGCTCGGCGCCATGGGACTGCCCATGGCCGCCCGGCTCGCCGGGGCCTTCCCCGTCCGCGGCTTCGACATCTCCGCCGAGCGGCTGCGCCTGGCCGAGGAGGCCGGCGTGCGCCCCACCGCCTCCGCCCGGGAGGCCGCCGACGGCGCCGACGCCGTGCTGCTCGCCGTGCGCAACGCCGAGCAGCTCGACGCCGTGCTGTTCGGGGCCGACGGTGTCGCCGAGGCGCTCGAGCCCGGGGCCGTCGTGCTCCTCACCTCCACCGTGGGCCGGGAGGCGATCCCGCCCGTCGTGCGGCGGCTCGCCGAGCACGGCGTGGCCCTCGTCGACGCGCCGCTCTCCGGAGGGCCGGCCCGTGCGGGCTCGGGGGACCTGCTCATCGTCGTCGGCGCGGAGCCCGCGGCGCTCGACACCGCGCGGCCCGTCCTGGAGCGGCTCGCCTCGACGCTGACGGTCGTCGGCGACGCCCCCGGGGACGGGCAGGCGCTGAAGACGGTGAACCAGCTGCTGTGCGGCGTCCACATCGCCGCCGCCGCCGAGGCGCTGGCCCTGGCCGACGCCCTGGGCCTGGACCAGGAGCGCACGCTCGCGGCCCTCGAGGTCGGCGCGGCCGGGTCCTTCATGCTCTCCAACCGCGGGCCGCGCGCCCTCGAGGCCTACGACGAGAACGGCGCCGAGGTGCTCAGCCGGCTCGACATCTTCGTGAAGGACCTCGGGATCGTCGGCTCCGCCGCACGCTCGGCCGGTCTGGCCGCGCCCGTGGCGGCCGCGGCGGAGCAGCTGTTCCTGCTGGGCCAGGCGCACGGCCTCGGCGCGGCCGACGACTCGGCCGTGATCAAGGTGGTGGCGCCCCACAAGCGCGTGCCGCCCGCCGCGGGGCAGGCCGCCGATGGCTAGGAAGTCGCTGGTCGAGTCGGTGGCCGAGCAGCTGCTCGAGCGCATCCTCCGGGGCGAGGTGGCACCGCACGAGGCGCTGCCGCCGGAGTCCCGCATCGCCGAGGAGGCCGAGGTCAGCCGGCTCACCGTCCGCGAGGCGCTCAAGCACCTGCAGGCGCAGAACATCGTCCGGGTTCGCCGGGGCCTCGGGACCTACGTCAACCCGCCGGAGGAGTGGACGGGCCTCGAGGCCATCCTCAAGGCGGCCTCCCGCGGCGTGGCGTTCCACCAGGTGGCGCTGCGCCTGCTCGAGGTCCGGCGCATGGTGGAGACCGGGTCCGCCGAGCTGGCCGCCGAGCACTGCACCCCGGAGGACCTCGCCGCCATGGAGCAGTCCGTCCAGGACCTGGAGCGCGCGCACGCGGCGGGGGACCTGGACGGGGTGACCCGCGCGGACATGGCCTTCCACGACGCCGTGCTGCGGGCCTCCGGGAACCCGTTCGTCCCCGTGCTGCTGGGCCAGCTCTCCCAGCTGCTCTACTCGGCGCGCCGGGCGACCTCCGCGTTCCCGGAGGTCCAGCGCCACGCCATCCGCCACCACAAGCTCGTGCTCGCCGCGATCGCCACCCGGGAGCCCGAGACGGCGCGGCGGGCCATGGTGGCCCACCTCGACCAGACCACGGAGGACTACGAGAACTTCATCGGGCACACGGCCGACGACGGGGCCGACCCCGGCCACGGTCCCACCCACGACAACACCCACGATCCCGCCGACAGCACTCACGACGGCACCCACGACAGCACCCACGACAGCACAGGAGAGAACTGACATGACCGAGACCACGCACTTCCCCGCCGAGCGCACGGCCGTCCTGACCGGTGCGGCCTCCGAGCGCGGCATCGGACGCGCCACCGCCGACCTGCTCGCGAGCCAGGGCTGGAGCGTCGCGATCCTCGACATCGACGGCGACGCCGCCGCCGAGGCCGCCCGCGAGATCGCCGGCCGGCACGGGGTGCAGGCCGTCGGCCTGCGCACCGACGTGTCCGACGACGCCTCCGTCGAGGAGTCCGTGGCCCGTGTGGAGGCGGAGTTGCCCCCGATCGTGGCGCTGGTGAACTGCGCCGGGATCAGCTCGCCCACCGGCTTCATGGACGAGACCCGCGAGACCTGGGACCGGGTCTTCGCCATCAACATGACCGGCACGTTCATGATGACCCAGCGGGTCCTGCGCGGCATGATCGAGCGCAAGCTCGGCCGCGTGGTCAGCATCTCCTCGATCTCCGCGCAGCGCGGCGGCGGCACCTACTCCAAGTCCGCCTACAGCGCCTCCAAGGCCGCGATCATCGGGTTCACCCGTGCCGTGGCCCGCGAGATGGGCGAGCACGGCATCACGGTGAACTGCATCGCCCCGGGCCCCGTGGACACCGACATCATGGGCGGCACCCTGACGGACGAGCGCAAGTCCGCCATGTCGCAGGACATCCTGGTGGGCCGCGTGGGCACGGTGCGGGACATGGCCGCGCTGCTCGCGTTCCTGGTCGGGGAGGACGCCGGGTACATCACCGCGGCGACGTACGACATCAACGGCGGCCTGCAGATCTCCTGACCGGGGGCCGCACCACGCGGCAGGGGCGGGAACCGCCCGGTTCCCGCCCCTGCCGCGTTCCGTCACGGCGGCCGGCGTGTCCGCGGGGCGATCTACACTGGGCCGCATGAACGAGCAGGAACCGGCTCCGCCCCGGCCCGCCGCGGCTCCGAGCGGCGGAGCGGGGCTCCCCGCGGACCCGCCCGTCGCGTCCTCACCGGGCGAGGGCGCCGAGGCCCCGGCCCTCGTCGATCCCGAGGCCGTGGACACGTCCGTGCGCAGTCCGGCTCAGCGGACCCGCACCTTCGCGGGGATCCTGGTGAACACCGCCCTCGCCAACATCACGACCAGCTACCTGTGGTTCGCCCTGACGTTCTGGGTGTACCTGGAGACCCGCAACGTGATCGCCACCGGGGTGATCGGCGGCGCGTACATGCTGCTGATCGCCCTCTCCAGCATCAGCTTCGGCACCTTCGTGGACCGCTACCGCAAACTGGCCGTGATGCGCTTCGCCGCCGGCTTCACCCTGGCGATGTTCGTGCTGTCCGGGGCCGTGTTCCTGCTGACCCCCACCGCCTCGCTGCTGGACCTGACCCGGCCGTGGTTCTGGGTCTTCGCCCTGATCATCCTGATCGGTGCGGTGGTGGAGAACATGCGCAACATCGCCCTGTCCACCACCGTCACCATCCTCATCGACCCGGACCGGCGGGCCAACGCCAATGGGCTCGTGGGCATGGTGCAGGGACTGATGTTCATCATCACCTCGGTGCTCTCCGGGCTGTCGGTCGGGCTGCTGGGCATGGGGTGGACGATCGTCGTCGCCCTGGTGCTCACCGCGCTGGCCTTCTCGCACCTGGTCACCCTGCGCATGCCCGAGGAGGTGCGCCCTGCCGCCACGGACGCGCACGGCGGATTCGACCTGCGCGGCGCCCTCGCCGCCGTGCTGGCCATCTCCGGGCTGTTCGCACTGATCCTGTTCTCGACGTTCAACAACTTCATCGGTGGCGTCTACATGGCGTTGATGGACCCCTACGGCCTGGAGATGTTCCCCGTGGAGCTGTGGGGAACCTACTTCGCGCTCGGCGCCACCGGGTTCCTCGTGGGCGGCGCTCTGATCGGCAAGTTCGGGCTCGGCGCCAACCCGTTGCGCACCATGCTCGTCGCGGTGGTCCTGATGGGGATCCTCGGCGCGGTGTTCACGATCCGGGAGTGGGCGTGGCTGTACGTCCTCGGCATCTGGCTGTACCTGGTCCTGATCCCGTTCGTGGAGGCCGCCGAGCAGACGATCATCCAGCGGGTGGTGCCCCTGCACCGGCAGGGCCGGGTGTTCGGCTTCGCCATGGCGTTCGAGTCCGCGGCCGCGCCGATCACCGCGTTCCTCATCGCGCCGATCGCCCAGCTCTGGATCATCCCGTACGCGCGGTCCGCGGAGGGCGCCGCGCAACTGGCCCCGTTGCTGGGCGAGGGCACCTCCCGCGGCATCGCCCTGGTCTTCCTCGTGGCGGGGATCGTCATGATCGCGGCCGCGCTGCTGGCCTTCCTGACCCCGGTCTACCGCCGGGTCTCGGCGTCGTACGCCGAGGCGGCCGCGCAGGATGCCGGGGCCGGCGTCACCACCGCGTCGTCCTCCGGAGGAGCCGGCACGTGAGGGGAGGGGTGACGCGGCGCCCTCCCCCTCCGCCCGTACGCGCCGGGGCGGCGGCCGGCCGGCTCAGCGGCGACGGCCTCCGCCGCGCCGCTTCGCGAGAACGCGGCCGAGAAGCGCCGTGCCGACCATGAACAGGATCCTTCGCATACTGGTACTCCCTTGCGCTCGGTGGTGTCGGAGGTGCTCCCGCACCGGCTGGCGCGCTGCGCCGTCGTGGCGTGCGGAGGCACCGACCCGTCCAGCATAAGCCCACTTGCTGATCCGTGGCCTCCGCGGTCCGGTGCCCGCCGACGGCTTTCGGACGGCCGGTGCCGGCAGGAGCCTCCCCGCCGTGCCGCGGATCCCTGCCCCGCGGCCGTGCAGCTCAGCCGTGCTTCTCAGCCGTGCTTCTCAGCCGTGCCGCCCGGCCCGCCCGGCCGCTGGGCGCAGGTGCGCCAGCAGCGCCGCGCAGACCTCCTCCGGCCGCTCCTCCGCGAGGAAGTGGCCGGCCTCCAGGGCGCGCCCCGTGACCCGCGGGAAGTGCCGCCGCCACAGCTCGAGGGGGTCCTCCCGCGCGCCCACCGTGCCCAGCGAGCCCCACAGGACGAGGGCGGGCAGGTCGAGCCGGGCCTCCTCGTCGGCGCGGTCGATCTCCAGGTCGGGCCCCGCCGCCGCACGGTAGTCGCGGCACCAGGCGTCCACGACGGCGGGGTCGCGCGCCGCCTCCTCGTACGCGGCGAGGGCCTCCGGGTGGAAGGGCACCGACGTGCCGCTGATCCCCTGCAGGGTCCAGCGCACGTAGAACCCGGGGTCGTGGCCGATCAGCGTCTGGGGCAGTCCGCCGCCCTGGGCGAGGAACGCCCAGTGGTGGTACCGCTGGACGAGCCACGCGTCCATCGACCGCCAGACCTCCAGGGTGGGGAGGATGTCCAGCAGCGCCACGGACAGCACGGCGCCGGGCGCGTCGAAGGCCATGCGGTGGGCGGTGCGCGCCCCGCGGTCGTGCCCGACGACGTGGAACCGGTCGTGGCCCAGGGCCCGCATCAGCTCCAGCTGCCCGGCGGCCATGGCGCGGAACGTGAAGTCCTCGTCGTCCGTCCGGGACCGGCCGTAGCCCCGCAGATCGGCCGCGACCACGGTGAACTCCCGGGCGAGCACGGGAGCGACTGCGTGCCACATGGCGTGCGTCTGCGGAAAGCCGTGCAGCAGCAGCACGGGCGGACCGTCGCCGGCCGCGCGGGCGTGGACGGTCCCGCCGGCAACGGGGACGTCGTGGGATGAGAAGCCGTCGAACACGGTGCCTCCTGGCGGTCGGATGAGCTCATTGTGCCCGCATCCGGAGCGGATCCGCCCGATCGGCCGGCATCCGTGATGGGCTGGGGGCGGACAGGCTCGAGCGAGCACCGCCGACGGATGCGGAGGCACCCATGACCCACGTCCCGATCCCGCCCGCCGGCCACGGACCGGTCTCGCGGGAGCTCATCGCGGCGGCGGAGCGGTACACCGCTCCCAGCTACCACCCGCTGGACGTCGTCGTCGCCTCTGCCCGGGGGAGCACCGTGACCGACGTCGAGGGCCGCGACTACCTCGACTTCCTCGCCGGCTACTCGGCGCTGAACTTCGGCCACGGCCACCCCGTGATCCTGGACGCGGCCCGGTCGCAGCTGGAGCGGGTGACGCTGACCAGCCGGGCGGTGCACAACGAGCAGCTCTCCTTCTTCGCGCGGGAGCTGTGCGCGCTGGTCGGCCAGGACATGATGCTGCCGATGAACACGGGGGCGGAGGCCGTCGAGTCCGCCATCAAGGTCGCCCGCAAGTGGGGCTACGAGCGCAAGGGCGTGGCGGCCGGCCGCGCCCGGATCGTGGTGGCGGAGGGGAACTTCCACGGCCGCACGACCACGATCGTCAGCTTCTCGGGGGACGACGACGCACACCGCAACTACGGCCCCTACACCCCCGGGTTCGTCTCCGTGCCGTACGGGGACCTCGAGGCGCTGGAGCGGGCCGTCACCCCGGACACGGTCGCCGTGCTGCTGGAGCCCGTGCAGGGCGAGGCCGGGGTGATTGTCCCGCCCCCCGGCTACCTCCCGGGCGTGCGGCGGCTGACCGCCGAGCGGGACGTGCTGTTCGTCGCCGACGAGATCCAGTCCGGGCTGGGTCGCACCGGGGCCACCCTGGCGTGCGAGCACGAGGGCGTCGAGGCGGACCTGTACCTGCTGGGCAAGGCGCTGGGCGGGGGAGTGCTGCCGGTCTCCGCCGTCGTGGGCGACGCCGCGGTCCTCTCCGTGCTGCGCCCGGGCCAGCACGGCAGCACCTTCGGCGGGAACCCGCTGGCCGCCGCCGTGGGCCGGGCCGTCGTCGCGCTCCTCGCGACCGGGGAGCCGCAGGAGCGGGCCCGGACCCTGGGGGACCGGCTGCACGCCCGGCTGGCGGAGCTCACCCCGCTGGGCATCACGGGGCTGCGCGGACGCGGGCTGTGGGCCGGGATCGACATCGACCCCCGGCTCGGGACCGGCCGGGAGTGCTGCGAGCGCCTCCTGACGCGCGGGGTGATCGCCAAGGACACCCACGGGTCCACCCTCCGGCTCAGCCCGCCGCTGGTCGTCACGGACGACGAGCTGGAACGCGGGCTGGACGCCCTGGCGGCGACCTTGCGGGAGATGGGGCGCCGCTGACCGGGAGTGGCCTCAGCCGGTCCGGGCCTCGCCGGCCCCGTGGGCCAGCGCCGACTCGATGCTGCCGGCCAGCTGCGCCGGTGACGTCCGGGGCGCGAAGCGGCGGAGCACGGTGCCGTCCCGGTCCACCAGGAACTTGGTGAAGTTCCACTTGACGTCGTCGCCCAGCACGCCGCCCTTCTCCCGGCGCAGCCACGTCCACAGGGGGTGGGCCTCCGGGCCGTTGACGTCGACCTTGGCGAACATCGGGAACGTGACGCCGTAGTTGCGGCTGCAGAAGTCCGCGATCTCCTCCTCGGTGCCCGGCTCCTGGCCCCCGAACTGGTCGCAGGGGAAGCCGAGGACCACCAGGCCGTCGTCCCGGAAGTTCCGCCACAGCTGCTCGAGGCCCTCGTACTGCGGGGTGAACCCGCACTCGCTCGCGGTGTTGACCACGAGCACCACCTTGCCGGCGTACTCGGACAGCGGCTGCTCGCGTCCGTCGATGGTCGTGGCGGTGAAGTCGTGAAGCGTGGTCATGCGGCCCTCCTGGCCGGTCGGGAACGGTCTGCTCCCCTCCATCTTCGGCCCTGGCGC
>NZ_JBISWL010000008.1:0-11964 GCF_044462265.1 Kocuria rhizosphaerae | reverse complement strand
ACCACCCCCTGCTCAGCCCCCTGCGCCTCCCCGACCACCTCACCGAGGACCGATCCAGCCACGACCCGCCGCAGGACCCACCACCCCTGCCCCCCGGACCGCCGCCCCTCGACGAACCACCACCCTTCTGAACCGACACCCCCGGCGACCGGCACGGGCAGATCAGCGACGCCGGTTGCGCCGCGCGCTGGTGCCGTTGAGGTGTCCCACGAACGGGCGCATGAGGTACTTGCCGAGCACCACGCCGGAGGCGAGGGCCATGATCGTCGCCATGGCGTTGGCCAGCACCACGATGCCCTCGGCGTAGCTCTCCGTCTCGACGCTGAGAATGTACATTCCCCGGAAGATGGAGAGCCCGGGCAACAGGAACGTCATGGCAGGGATCGCCACGATCAGCTGGGGCACACGGTGTCGGGCCGCCAGAAGTGTCGCCACGCACGCACTGATCACCGCTGCGATCGCGGCGTCCATGCGACCGCCCAGGCCCACGGCGATCCCCGCGTGGAACACCAGCAACCCCGCGAAGCCGGCGACAACGCTGGAGAGCACGTGCTGCGGCTTGGCGTGCATCGAGAGCGCGAGCAGGGCCGTGCCCACCAGCATGAACACCGTGTTGACCACCGGTGAGGCCGGGACGAACGTGCCCTGTGCGACGTCGACACGGGGCATCCCGAGATATCCGGCGATCGACACACCGCCGGCGATGCCGGCAACGAGGCCGAGGAAGGCCATGGACGTCGAGAGCAGCCGCCCCGCGGCGGTGACGGGGAAGCCGTTGATGGCGTCCTGCATGGTCGAGACCATCCGGGTCGTGGGCAGCAGGAGGATGATCCCACCCGCGATCACCAACGCCGGCGAGAGGTCCAGGCCTGCCCAGGAGAGCAGCAGGGCGAAGACGGTCGCGATTCCCGACTGCGTCGCCAGGACGAAGAATTCGGGGATCCGCCAGCCCCTCAGGCGGCCTGCGGCCGACTGCACCACGACCCAGGACACCCCGGCGACGGCCGCACCCGTCGCGCTGCCGCCCATGCCGATGGTCAGCGCCATCACGGCCACGACGAGAGCCGCCGACACCATCCACCGCGGGTACGGCTTGGGCTTGGCGTTGATCGCGTCCAGTCGCCGCTCGGCCTCGGAGCGGGGCATTTCCCCGTTCGCGATCTCCGCGACCAGCTGGTGGGTCTCCCCCAGCCCGGCGTAGTTGTCGGTCCAGGACCGCACGACGCGCATCACCGTGTGGCTCGAGGTATCCGGGTCGTTGAAGACGTCCTCCCGGGTGCGCACGCCCCCGTCGTCCTGGGTGTCCTCCACATAGTTGATCGTCACGGCCTGGTTGGTGATGTCGACCTCGACGTTCTCGACCCCGTAGGTCGCGCACACCGCGACGATGGCGCTCTCGACGTCGAGGGCGTCCGCGCCGTAGTGGAACATGGTCTCTGCGAGCCGCAGGGCGAAGTTGAGGGTGCGCCGGGCCTCCCGTCCGGTGGATTCGCCGAAACGGCGCAGGTTCGCGAACGGTGAGGCGTTCAGCCGGTCCACGACCCGCATGGGGGCCGTCGGTGCCGCCTCGCCCTGGAGCATGGAGCGCAAGCGGGCGCGCCCTCCGGGTCGGGCGGTCCGCGCGCGGGTGGAGGGGTAGGCCCCGCGCTGCATTCGATCGGCGCTCTTGCCCTGGTCGGGCAGGGGGCCGATCGCCGTCGTCTCGGGGCGGGAGACAGGACCCGTGTCGGTGCGGCGGCGCCGGCGGGCCGTCGTCGTCTGCGGCGCGGTCTCGGCCGCGGACAGGAGTTCGCGTCGTTTCTCCGGGTCCGGGGTGGCGCCGTGGCTGCGGATCAGGCCCGTGCTCAGCACGGGCAGCGCCTGCGGTGCGTCCGGGACGACGTCGGACGCGGCGGTGTCGGCGCGGCGCCGGGCGTGCAGCGCCTGGGACTCCGTGGGCCGGACCGGGGATGCCGTGGACCCGCCCACCGGACGGCCCGCCCCTGTCAGGGTCGTGCCCCCGTCGGGACCGAACGGCTCGACGACGTGGGCGTCCGGATCCTCCCCGGCACCGGAGGAGGGATAGGTGGCGACGGGACGCAGAGGGGGCTGCTGACCGGTCAGCACGCGGCGTTCCTCCTTCCTGGACCGAGGTGTCAGGCCGGGGCGGGTCCCCGGTGCTGGGCGTCGGGTCGGGGGTCGGCTCAGTAGAAGGGCTGGCCGGTCCGGCGCACCCAGAGCTGGCGCGCGACCTTCTCGGCCGCGGTGTTCCACACGACGTAGCGCGCCGGGCTCAGCACCTGGTCGTGGACGCCCACCCAGTCGATCACGGACTTGGTGAAACTCGTCTTGAACAGGCCCAGCCCGTAGTAGGGGTGTTCCTTGTTCTTGAGCTGGTCGCTGGGCGGGGTCCCGCAGAAGTCGTACTCCACGATCCCGTGGTCCCGCATGAGGTCGGTGATGGCGGTCCACTGCAGCAGGTGCGAGTCGCCGTACTGGCGGCGCCGGGGCTTGGACCCACCGTCCTTGTACGTGCCCTTGCGCCCGTACGCGATGACGTAGGCACCCACGGAGGGTTCACCGTCCTCGTAGGTGAAGTACATCCGCCCCTGCCCCGCACGTTCGAAGGCAGTCCAGAACGCCGCGTAGTACTCGTAGGAGCGCAGATCGATGTTCGCGGCGCCCTGGCCGACAGTGTCCATCAAGGAATACATGCTGCGCATGTTCTTCTCGGTCAGCTCGACCCGCTCGACCGTGCAGCCTTCGCGCAGCGCCCGCCGGACGGCGTTGCGCCCGCGGGAGTGCAGGGACTTCAGGACGGTCTCCTCGTCGGCGTCGGTCGCGAGCACGGCGGTGGAGTCGTTGGGCTGGATGTTGAAGGACTTCTTCAGGTCGGCGCGGGCCAGCACCCCGCGCGCGTGGTCGGAGTCCGGGACGTCCGGCTCGATCTTGATCGCGAACACGTCGAGACGCTGCTCGGCCACGAGCCGTGCGTTGGCCTCGGCGATCCCGGGGATGTCCTCGACGGTGGCGACGTCGGGACCCTTGATCATGTACCAGAGGCGGCCGAGACCGGGAACCCGCTTCTCGAGGACCAGGTTGCAGGAGGCCTGTCCGCCGTCGACCGGTTCGTGCACGAGGTGCCGGGGACGCCAGCCGTGCTCCGCCTTGACCTCCGCGAAGGACGCTGACTGCAGCATGTTGCCGCCGTGAGGGTTCGCCGTGACGCGGGCGTCCCAGTCGGCGATCTCCTGGTCGGTGGCGAAGCGCGCGGTGAAGTCTCGCAAGTCTCTCTCAATCGTCGGGGTCGTCGAGGCGGTCCGGCCGGGAGGCCGACGGGCCGGCGGGGGCCGGCACGGGTCAGTCTAACGGTGCGGGGCCGGGCACCCTCCGCGCCGTTCCGGTGCGGAAGAGGAAACGGCGCCCGCCCACCGTGCGGTGGGCGGGCGCCGTGCTGACACGGAGCGTGGCGCGCTACTCGGCGTCGTGGTCCGTCTCCAGGATGCGCACGAGTGCGTCGAGCGCCTCGTCCGCGCCGTCGCCGTCGGCGCGGAGAACGACCTTGTCACCGTGGCCGGCGCCCAGGGACATGAGCGACAGGACGCTGGAGGCGTCCATGGCCTCGTCCTCGGGCTCGCCTTCGGCGGCGATCGTGATGTCGATGTCGTACTCGCCCGCGGCTTCGGCGAAGATCGCGGCGGGACGGGCGTGCAGGCCCACGGACGATGCGATGGTGGCGGTGCGTTCTGCCATGGTGGTTCTCCTTCAGGTTTCGGGGCCCGGATCCCGGGGCCCGGCGGGGTGGTCGGCGGAAGTGCGGCGCCGGGTCAGAGACCCAGCTCGGTCAGCACGGGCAGTTCGGCCCGGACGGCGGCGGAGGCCTCCTCCGCGCTGCCCTGCTGGACGGCGAGCTCGGCGAGGCCCTGGGCCGTGGCGAGGTCGACGCTGCGCAGGACGGCGGCAACGGCGGAGAGCCCGCGGGCGCTCATGGACAGGGTGTGCACCCCGAGGCCCACGAGCACGACGGCGAGTGCGGGATCGGCGGCCGCCTCACCACAGACGCCGACGTTGCGCTCCCCGGCACCCTCGGCCTCGGCCCGGCGCGCGCCCTCCACGGTGTAGCGGACCATGCGCAGGACGGCCGGCTGCCAGGGGTTGTTGAGCTCGGCGAGGGAGCCCAGCATCCGGTCCGCGGCCATCGTGTACTGCGTCAGGTCGTTGGTGCCCAGGGACACGAACCGGACGTGGCGCAGGATCTGGTCCGCCGTCACGGCCGCGGCCGGCGTCTCCACCATGACCCCGGGCACGCGCAGTCCGGCCGCGGAGGCCATCGCGGCGAACTCCTGGGCCTCGGCGGTCGTGGAGATCATCGGGGCCATGACCCACACCTGCGCCTCCGTGGCCTCCTCTGCCAGCGCGATGGCCTCCAGCTGGCGGCCGAGGACGCCGGGCACAGTCCGGTCGGTGCGGTAGCCGCGCACGCCCAGGGCCGGGTTCGGCTCCTCGGTGTCGGTGAGGAACGGCAGCGGCTTGTCGGCGCCGGCGTCGAGGGTGCGGACGACGACCTTCTGACCGGGGAACGAGGCCAGGATGGCCGTGTACTGCTCCACCTGCTCCTCGACCGAGGGCTCCTTGTCCCGGCCGAGGAAGCAGAACTCGGTGCGCAGCAGGCCCACGCCCTGGGCGCCGGCCGCGGCAGCGGCCCGGGCGTCCTCGGGGGTTCCCACGTTCGCGAGCAGCGGGACCTCGGTGCCGTCCGCGAGGACGCCGTGGCCGTCGAAGCTGCTGCGCGCCTCGGCGCTGCGCAGCCAGGCCGCCACGAGCTCCTGCTCCTCGGGCCCCGGCTCCGTGCGGATCTCCCCGGAGGCACCGTCCACGAACACAGCGGTCCCGTCGGCCAGCGCCTCGACGCCCCGGGCCGCCACGACGGCGGGCAGGCCCAGGTTGCGCGCCAGGATGGCGGTGTGGGACTGCGGCCCGCCGCCGGAGGTGACCAGTGCGAGGACCTTCTCCGGGTCCAGGGTCGCGGTGTCGGCCGGGGCGAGGTCCTCGGCCGTCAGCACGAAGGGGGTCTCCCGGTGGGGCACGCCCGGCATGGGCAGACCCTGCAGCTGGCAGACGAGTCGCGCCCGCACGTCCTCGATGTCCGCGGCGCGCTCGGCCATGTAGCCGCCGAGCGAGCGCATCTGCTCCGCGTAGTCACTCGCAGCCTCCCACAGGGCGCGCTCGGGAGCGAGCCCGCCGCCCGTGATGAGCTTCGCGGCGTTCTTGAGGAGGGCCTTGTCCCCGGCCATCAGCGCGGTGGACTTGAGCACGTCCGCGGCGTCCTTTTCCGTCGCGGCCTCGGCCCGGCGCTTGAGCTCCGCCTTGACGGCGGCCGCGGCCTCGTGGAGCCGTGCCACGGCCGCGTCCGGCTGCTCGCCGCCGAGGCTCAGTCCCGCGGCAGGCTCGGACACGGGCTCCGGCATGCTCACGAGCTCGCCGATGACCCGGCCCGCGCACACGCCCACGCCTGTCAGTGTCTGCATGGTGTTCCTCATTCCTCGAAGAGAGTCGACGGGTGTGGTCGCCGGGGGCCCCGGGGGCCCCCGGCATCCGCTCAGGCGGTGGTGGGCACGACGGCGGAGTCACCACGCGAGGCGGTGGCGTCGGCCACCTTGGCGTGCGCCCCGCCGACGTGCTTGAGGGCGACGACGACGACTGCTGTGACCACGGTACCGACAACCACGGCGAGCAGGAACATCAGCGGATTGCCGATCAGGGGCAGGATCCACACGCCGCCGTGCGGCGCCGGCGAGACGACTCCGGCGCTCAGGGAGATGGCACCGGCCACGGCTCCGCCGACCATCGTGGACGGGAGGACGCGCAGAGGGTCGGCCGCCGCGAAGGGGATCGCCCCCTCGGAGATGAAGGAGGCGCCCAGCAGCCACGCGGCCTTGCCGTTCTCCTGCTCGGCCACCGTGAAGTATCGCTTGGCGACGAGCGAGGCCAGGGCCAGACCCAGCGGGGGCACCATGCCCGCGGCGATGACGGCGGCCATGATCTCCTGCGGGGCGGTGTTGGCGGCGGTCGCGGCGCCGAGACCCGCGGCGGCGAACGTGTAGGCGACCTTGTTGATCGGGCCGCCCAGGTCGAAGCCCATCATGAAGCCGAGGATCGCCCCGAGCGCCAGCGCGCTCGCGCCGGTCATGCCGCTGAGCCACTCGGTCAGCCAGGCCATGAAGGTGGCGATGGGTCCGCCCAGGACCAGCAGCAGCAGGCCGGAGGAGAACATGGTGGCCAGCAGCGGGATGACCACGACGGGCATCAGGGAACCGAGCCAGCGCGGCAGCTGCGGCTTGGACAGCCAGTACGCGGCCAGGCCGGCCAGCAGGCCGCCCACGATGCCGCCGAGGAAGCCGGCGGCCATGAAGTTGGCGACGAGACCCGCGGCGAAACCGGGGGCGATTCCGGGCCGGTCGGCGATGCCGTAGGCGATGTAGCCGGCGAGGGCCGGGACGAGCAGCCCGATGGCCAGCGCGCCCATCTTGAACAGGACCGCACCGAGGTACTGGAGGACGGTGACGTCGCCGAGGCTCCACAGGGTCGCGGTGCCCAGGATGTCGTCGGCCACGTTGGCGATGTCCGCGCCCGCGACCATGAAGCCCAGGGCGATGAGCAGACCGCCCGCGGCGACGAACGGGATCATGTAGCTCACGCCCGTCATCACGGCCTTGCGGATCCGGGTGCCCCAGCCCTCGGTGGCGCCGGAGGTCTCCCCCTCCGCGGCCGCGGCTCCGCCCTGCACGCGCCGCCCGTTCGGGTTCTCGGCGTTGGCGAGGGCCTCTTCGATCATCACCTTCGGCTCGTCGATGCCCCGCTTGACCGGGCCGGCCACATAGGGCTTGCCGGCGAAGCGCGAGCGCTCGCGGACGTCGACGTCGGTCGCGAAGATCACGGCGTCGGCCGCGGCGATCGTGGCAGGGTCCAGCTTGGTGAAGCCCGCCGAGCCCTGGGTCTCGACCTCGAGCTCGACGCCCATCTCGTCCGCGGCGTACTTGAGCCCGTCCGCTGCCATGTAGGTGTGCGCGATGCCGGTGGGGCACGCCGTGACGGCCACGACCTTGCGGGTCCCCGGCGTTCCGGCCGGCTCGCCCGCCTGCTGCTGCGCGGCGGCGGCACCCGAGGCGCCCGCGGTGGTGGACGCTCCGGCGGTGGTGGAGGCGCCCGCGGTGCCGGCGGCCCCGGCGGGAGCGCCGGCGGCCGAGGTGTCCGCCTGCTGACCCAGGCCCAGCGTCTCGTCGACGAGGCGGACGACGTCCTCGTCCGAGCTCGCGGTGCGCAGCGAGGCCACGAAGTCCTTCTTCATGAGCGAGCGGGCGAGCTTCGCCAGCAGCTTCAGGTGGGTCTGGTCGGCGCCCTCGGGCGCGGCGATGAAGAAGATGATGTCGGCGGGCCCGTCCTTCGCGCCGAAGTCGACGCCCTCCGCGAGCCGCGCCATGGCGAGCGTGGGCTGCGTGACGGCCGTCGAGCGGCAGTGCGGGATCGCGATGCCCCCGGGGATGCCGGTCGCGGTCTTGTTCTCCCGGGCGATGGCGTCGGCCAGCAGCCCGTCGAGCTGCTCGGCGCGGCCGGCGCCCTGCACGAGGGCGGCGAGCCGCTCGATGACGTCTTCCTTGGTCTTCCCGAGGTCCTGGTCCAGTGAGACCAGGTCGGGCGTGATGAGCTCGGACACGGTGTTCTCCTTGAGCGGCCGGGCGGGTGGCCCGGGTCGTGCGGATGATGTGGTGCGGAAACGGTGGTGCGGCTGAGGCGGTAGGGACGGTGTGGTGCGGACGGAGCGGGGTGGTGTCAGCCGGAGACGGCGCGGGCGGTGAGCTCCCGCACCGTCACCGCCTCCGGAGTCGTCTCGGACAGTGCGGGGACGCGGGTGCCGGGCAGGGCGGCCGCCGCGGACCCGGAGGCCACGGCCTGGCGCAGGCAGTCCGGCGGTCCGTCGCCGCGGTCCTGGGCGATGAGATAGCCGGAGAGCGAGCTGTCGCCGGCGCCCACGGTGGAGCGCACGGCCACGGGCTCGTGGATCGCGTGCCAGGATCCCTCCGGGACGGTGAGCACCGCCCCGCCGGCACCCAGGGTCGTGAGCACGGCCCCCACTCCCCGCCGCACGAGCGCGGCGGCGGTCTCGGCGGCGAGATCGGGGTCCGCCTCCAGCCGGTCCCCGTCGACCGTCCCGACGAGCTCGGCGAGCTCCTCGCCGTTCGGCTTGACGAGGTCGGGAAGGGCGTCGTCGCCGGATGTCGCCCCCAGCAGGGCGGGGCCGGAGGTGTCCACGGCGAACCGGGGCGCCTGCTCCCCCAGGGCCGAACGGACACGGCGGACGATCCGGGCGTAGACGTCCACGGGCGCTCCGGGCGGCAGCGAGCCGGCCAGGACGATCCAGGAGGCCTCTGCCCCGCGCTCGACCAGGAGGTCGACCACGGCGTCGAGCTGCTCGGGCGCCAGGGGCGCACCGGGGGCGTTGATCTTGGTGGTGGTGCCGTCGGGCTCGGTGATCGCGATGTTGGAGCGGATCGCGGCGCCGACGGGCACGGCCTCGTAGGGAACCCCTGCGGCGGCGAGCTCCGCGAGCAGCGGGTCCCCCGGGTCGCCGGGCAGGACGGCCAGGGCGGGGATCCCGCTCACGCGGAGGGCGCGGGAGATGTTGACGCCCTTGCCGCCGGCGTCCTGGTGAGCGGCCTCGGCGCGCTGGACCGCGCCGCGGCGCAGCGGTGCGGGGAGCTCGACCGTCCGGTCGAGGGACGGGTTGAGGGTGACGGTGAGGATCACGCGAGCACCACCTCGACGTCGGCCTCCTCCAGGGCTGCGGCCAGGGCCGGTCCGGGAGCGCGGTCGGTGATGAGGGTGTCGATGTCGCTCAGCGACGCGAAGCGCATGAGGGTCTCCTGATCGAACTTGGCAGCGTCGCACAGGAGCACGACGCGGCGGGAGGTCTGGATGATCGCGGTCTTGACGACCGCCTCGATGGGGTCCGGGGTGCTCAGCCCGAACTCGGCGTGAATCCCGTTGCAGCCCACGAAGGCGAGGTCCGGGCGCAGCTTCGTGTAGTGCTCGGCGGCGCGGCTGCCGGCTGCGGCCCAGGTGAGCTTGCGGACCCGTCCACCGACGAGCTCGAGCCCGATGCCGGTCGCGTCGGCGAGCTTGGCGGCGATGTGCAGGGCGTGGGTGATGATGAGCTGCTCCTGCCCGTCGGGCAGGGTCGAGTCGGTCCGGACGATGAGCTCGGCCAGCGCCTCGACGGTGCTGCCGGCGTCCAGGACCACGGCCCCGGCCCCGCTGCTGCGCAGGAGGGCGAACGCCGCCTGGGCGATGCGCCGCTTCTCGGGGGTGTTGAGATGCTGGCGCGAGTGGATGGTCTTCTCGTCCGAGGTCGACTGGTCCACGGACACCGCGCCGCCGTGGACCCTCCGCACCCTCCCCGCCGCCTCGAGGGCGGCGAGGTCGCGGCGGACCGTCTCCATGGTGACGTCGAACCGGCGGGCGAGATCGGCTCCGTTGACCCGCCGAGTCGTGCCCACCAGGACCGCGATCTCGGCCTGGCGCTCCTCTGCGAACATGGTTCCACCTCACGAAACGGGACACGTTGACGACTTGCGTTCCTGAGAGTTTATGTGAGTTCGTGTGGTTTTACCAGGGGTTGTCGTGATCCACTTCACGAGACGCCGCATCGAGCCGCCCGAGGCTCCCCCGGCCCGGGGCCCCCGGCCCCGACGAGCCGATATCATCGGGGACGCGGAGGGCGCACGGGCCCCCGCGCACCCACGGCACACAGGAGAGCACCACCCATGACACCCCGCCGGCTCTACGGCCGCTTCGCCCTCGCCGAGGCCGTCACGTGGGCCCTCCTGATCCTGGGCATGGTGCTGAAGTACAGCGGGATCTCCGAGTCCTTCGTGCCGGTGTTCGGCATGCTGCACGGGCTCGTGTTCCTGGCCTACTGCGCCGTGACGTGCCTCGTCTGGGTCGACCTGCGGTGGCCCCCGGCCGTCGGGCTGCTGGGCCTGGCGAGCTCCGTGGTCCCCGGCGCCACGATCCCCTTCGAACGACGCGCGGCCCGCGCCGGACTTCTCATGGGCGGCTGGCGGCTGGCCCCCGGCGGCGAGCGCCCCCGCACCGTGGCCGAGCGGCTCCTGGCCTGGTCGCTGCGCAGCCCGCTGCTGGCGGTCCCGGCGGGACTCGCCGTCGTCGCGGCCGTGGCCTCGGTTCTCCTCCACCTGGGTCCGCCCGTCCCCCGCGGCTGAGCCCGGACCGCCCGTCGGTTCCGGCCCGCGGCGGACACGGTATAGCGTGGGCGGCGCACGGCCCGCCGACCGCCGGCGGCGCCACGAGGAGGGACCACGTGACCAACTTCGCCAACGTCGAACGGCGCCACCTCGCCGCGCTCCTGCGCCGGCTGGGACCGGACGCCCCCACCCTGTGCGACGGCTGGAGCGCCCGTGAGCTCGCCGTGCACATCGTGCTGCGCGACGGCCGCCCGGACGTCCTCGCGGGCAAGGCCCTGCCCGGTCTTCCCCTCCTGGGCGATCGGGCGCGCCGGGCGGAGGACGCGGTGACCCGGCTTCCGTGGGACGAGCTCGTGCGCAGGGTCGAGCACCCTCCGCTGTACTCCCCGGCCCGCCTCGGACCGCTGGACAAGCGGATGAACACGGTCGAGTTCTTCGTCCACCACGAGGACGTGCGCCGCGCCCAGCCGCAGTGGCACGACCGTCCCCTGCTGCACGACGAGGAGAAGTCCCTCTGGCGGGCACTGGCCCTGCTGGCCACGGTCCTGCTCAAGGACCAGGACGACACCGTGGTGCTCATCGCGCCCTCCTACGGCGCCCTGCGCGGCGGGCGCGGGCGGACGGGCACGGTGCGCGTGCTGCGCGGCGAGCCGAGCGAGCTGCTGCTGTGGGCCTACGGCCGGCGCGAGCAGGCGAAGGTCGACGAGACCGTCGAGTAGCCGCGCGGCGCCGTCCGCGACAGGAGGAGGGGGCCTCGCACCGCGCGGCCCCCTCCTCCCGTGGTCGGGGACCTCAGCGGAACAGGTCCGCCCGCACGCCCATGATGATCCGGTCCCCCGGGCGCGCCGAGCGCATGTACCGGGCGACCTCGTGCTCGTGCAGGGCGATGCACCCGGCCGTGGGCTTCTTGTTCGCGTGCAGGAAGATCGCGAAGCCGTTGCCCTGGACGATCGGGGAGTCGGGCGGCCGGTTGTAGTTGATCACCACGCCCAGCCGGTAGTCGCCGGACAGCGAGAAGTACCACATGTTCTCGTCGGGCCAGGTGTAGCCCGAGGACTCGAAGTACTTGTTGTACAGGGTCCCGAGCCGCCCTCCCCAGCGCGAGTTGGGGTTGAGCTGCCGGTAGGGCAGGGCCGTGCCGGGGTTGTAGACCCCGAAGGACTCCGTGACCGAGTAGGAGCCCTGCGGGGAGTAGAGGTACTGGGTGTGCCCGGAGGGCACACCCGGCTTCTTGAACCCGCTGGCGCCGACGTAGGACGAGGTCCGCCACTCCTCCACGTAGCTGCCGGCGATGCGCACGCACTGGACGAACGTCGCCGCCGACTGCCCGTAGCCCTCGGCGATGGTCAGGGAGACGCGTCCGGCGTTGTGCGTGGGCTGCACGGAGCGGCCGGTGTTCAGGTGGTGGCACTCGCCCCGGAACTGGTACGTCCGGGTCCCGCCGGAGCGGCTCCAGGTGATCAGGCCCCGCTGGAACTTCTGGTGCACTGTCCCCGTCCCGGTCTCGTCGGAGACGGGATAGCCGAACGTTCCGCGCTCACGGCCCGAGGCGATCCACCGCTGCCCGATGGCGCCGTTGGTCTTGACCGCCCGGGCACCGGTGGCGGGGCTCCAGTAGAGCGTGTGAGCCTTCGAGAACGCCTGCCAGCAGCCGCCGCCGACCAGACCGCAGCGCTCGTCGGTGACCGGGTAGCCGTACCGGCCGGCCTCCCGGCCGCCGAGGACC
>NZ_JBISWL010000007.1:0-14110 GCF_044462265.1 Kocuria rhizosphaerae | reverse complement strand
GCGGTGTGGGGGCGGTAGACCTTGCCGGCGTCGGTGGACCAGCCGCCGGAGATCTTGTTCTCGGCCATCCAGGCCATCTCCTTGTAGAAGGTGGTCGTCGGGGTGATGTCGACGAACGGCGACTCCGCCGGCGGGGTGTACCCGGCCGCCTGCGGCACGAACGACGTCGTCGCGGTCTCGGTCCCGCCCACCAGGTTGTGGGCCGTGACCTCGAACGAGTACTCCTGGCCCGCCGCCAGGGAGACGCTCAGCCCGTCCACGACGGGGTCGTCCACGGACTCGGTGAGCACGGTGGTGCCGGTGGCGTCCTTGACGCGCACCACGTACTCCATGATGGGAGACCCGTTGGCCTCGGGGGCGGTCCAGGAGGCCGAGAGGGCCGTGGTGCCCGCCTCGGTGACGACGAGGTCGGTGGCGGCGTCGGGCGAGGCGGCGTAGGTGAAGTACCGCTCCCGGAAGAAGCTCGGGTGCCCGGGTTCCGCGGCATTGCCCACGGTGTCGGACAGCGGGTGGACGATCACGCTCCAGGGACCGAAGGGCTCCAGGCCCAGGTCCTCCCCGGAGACCGGGAAGGACGTCTCGTAGATGCCGTCCGTGCAGTCCCCGGCGATCCGGGTCGCGGGCCGCTGTTCCCCGTACCCGCTGCCGTCGGTGGTCCGCAGCCCCAGCTCGAGGGCGCTCTCGTCAAGACAGGTCTCGTCCGTGATGTGCAGCGTGGCGGTCACGTCGCCGCCCTCGCGGGCATCGACGACCGTCGGGCTCACCTCGAAGCTGACGAACTCCGGCGGCGAGGTGTCCCCGGCGGCCTGGGCGGTGGGGGCGACGGCGGACAGCAGCAGTGCTGCGACGGCGGCGGACGCTCCGGTGGTCGTTCTCGTGCTCATGGATTCTCCTGGTGGGGTCTCGGTGCGGAGGGGACCTACGGACCAGTAGGCCCCAGGCGGGCAGGTAGATGCGAGTGCATTGAACAGATGCCCCCCCAAGGGAGGACGGGCTGTCCACCAACGGGATGACAGATTTTCTGCTGCTGTGTGACGTCAGCTCCGGGGGGACCGTGCGCGCCGAGGGGCCGCCGCCGGTGCCCGCCGCGCCGTATGCTGGTCCCGGCGGCGCCGACCGAGGGAGACGTCCGATGACCCAGCACCAGCAGTTCGAGGCCCGCGTCCGCGAGCGCATGGCGAGGACCGGCGGGAGCTACACCGCGGCCCGCCGCCACCTCGTGGGTGACGAGCCGCCGTCGGACCTCGTCCACCCGGGTCTGCTGCCCGGCTACGCGCCCGCGCGCACGGTGTCCCAGCACGACGCCGCCCTGTGGAGCCGCGTCCTGGGCCAGGCGGGAGCCCTGAACCCGGTGACGGTGGCGCCGTTCGGCGAGGCGATGCTCGCCGGGCTGGGCGGCGGGATCGGCTTCATGGTCTTCACCTTCGAGTACCGGGACGTCACCACCGCCACGGTAGTCACCCGGTTCCACCCCGGGCCCTACCGGGAGAACCTCCTGGCGCGCTCCGGGGCGGAGGTGCGCACCCTTACGACCACCAGCCGTGGGCGGGCCCGCACGGCCCTGGACACCGCGCTGGAGGCGGGCCGGCCCGTCGTCGTGCGCGGTGACCGGGCGCTGTTCGCGGGGGAGGAGCCGGACGAGTACGGCGAGTCCGCGGACGTCGTGGTCGCCGGCCGGCACCCGGACGGCGCCTTCCTGGTGGACACCGGCACCGGGCTCCACGAGGTCGAGGAGGAGCGCCTGGCCGAGGCCCGGGCGGCCCGCGCGGCCGACAAGCACTGGCAGGCCCACGTGGAGGACCCCGGCTCGCTCGACGCCCCGACCCTGGCCGCGCACGTGCGCACCGCGGTCCGCGAGACGGCCGAGGCGCTGCTGAGCACCGGCGGCCCCGCCGGCGTGCCCGCCCACTTCGGGAAGAACTTCGGGGTCCGGGGCATGCGCACCTGGGCGGAGCGGCTCCGGGACACCCGGACCAGGAAGGGCTGGCCGGCCCTGTTCGACGACGACGAGCGCCGGGCCCGCGCGCTGGCGCAGCTGCAGCGCTTCCTGGGCGGGGACGAGTGGAGCGGCCCCGGGGCGCTGCGGCCCCTGTACGCCCGGTTCCTGCGGGAGGCCGCCGCCGCGCCGGGGCTCGCGGCCCTGGGTGAGCTCGCCGGGCGCTACGACGCCCTGGGCCGGGACTGGGACGCGCTGGCCGACGTCGTCGACCCGGACTGCGGGCACGAGCAGCGCGTGGCCGTGTTCGCGCGGATGGCCGGGCTGCTGGACGGGCTCGCCGACGCCGAGGAGGCGGCGGCCACCGCCCTGCTCCGGAGCGCCTGAACCCCGGCTCCGCAGCCGCACGGGTTGTCCCCGGGACGCCGGCCGTGGAGGCGCCGACCCGGGCGGGGCCGGGGAGGCGGCGGAGGAGAGTGGACGAGAGCAGGGAGGAGAACGCCCGATGGACGTGACCATCCTGCCGACCGCCGCGCAGGTCGCGGCGCACGCGGCCGGCGGCATCGACCTGCAGCTCCTCGGGATCGGCACCAACGGGCACATCGGCTTCAACGAGCCCATCACCTCGCTGCGCTCGCGCACCCGGGTGGCGGCGCCGGCCCTGCAGACCCGCTCCGACAACGCCCGGTTCTTCGACCGCCCCGAGGCGGTGCCCACGCACTGCGTCACCCAAGGTCTCGGCACGATCCTCGAGGCGCGGCGGATCCTGCTGGTGGCGCAGGGCGCGCGCAGGGCCGCCGCCGGCGGGCTCGCCCTCGGGGACTACTGCCGCGCGGTCCGCGCGGCCGGAAGCCCCGTGGGCCGGGGTCCTTCCCTCCGGCCTCCGGGAGGGCCAGAGTGGGGGCAACGGCGCGCGAACGAGGAGCAGGGATGACGAACTCACTGGACACCATGGGCGTGGACCGGGACCGGCTGTGGTCCACCATCGAGGAGCTGGGGCGGGTCGGGGCCTACGAGGACGAGAACGCGGGGACCACCGGGGTCCGTCGCCTGGCCCTCACGGACGAGGACATGGCCGGGCGCCGGCTGGTGCTGGGCTGGTTCGAGGCCGCCGGGCTGAGCGTGCGCCACGACCGGATGGGCAACGTGTACGCCCGCCGTGCGGGGCTCGACGACGGCCTGGCCCCCGTGCGGGTCGGCTCCCACCTGGACACCGTGAACACCGGGGGCCGGTTCGACGGGGCCCTGGGCGTCCTCGGCGGCCTGGAGATCGTGCGGTGCCTCGACGACGCGGGCATCCAGACCCAGCGGCCGGTCGAGGTGGTGGTCTTCACCGACGAGGAGGGGGTCCGGTTCGAGACCGTGACCCTGGGCTCCGCGGTGGCCTCCGGGCGGATCCCGCTCGAGCGGGCCCGGAAGCTGGCCGACCCCCAGGGGGTGACCGTGGGCAGCGAGCTGGACCGGCACGGGCTCTCGGACGGCGATCCCGTGCCGGGCCCGGAGCCGTACGCGTACCTGGAGTGCCACATCGAGCAGGGTCCCGTGCTCGCGCGGGAGGACGTGCAGGTGGGCGTGGTCACCGGCATCTTCGCGATCACGTGGAAGGAGATCGTCTTCACGGGCGTCTCCGCCCACGCGGGCACCACCCCCTACGAGTTGCGGCACAACGCCGGGCTGGCGGCGGCGCTGGTGACCGTCGCCCTGCACGAGATGGTCTCCTCGGGCCGCTACGGGGACATGCGCGCCACGGCCGGGCGGGTGGAGCAGTATCCCAACGCCACGAACGTGGTGCCGGGCTCGGCGCTCATGACCGTCGACATGCGCTGCTCGGACGCGGCGCACATGGCCGCCGCCCAGGAGGCCCTCGACGCCGCCGTCCGGCGGGCGGCCGAGGAGGCCAAGGTGGAGGCGTCCGTGCGGATCACGGCGCAGTCCCCGCCGGTGGAGTTCGACCCGGAGGTGTGCACGGCCCTGGCCAAGAGCGCGTCCAACCTCGGCATCAGCTCCCGCGAGATGGTCTCCGGGGCCGCGCACGACGCCGGGGAGATGGCCGCCCTGGGCCCGGCCGGCATGGTCTTCGTGCCGGGGCTCCAGGACGGGATCAGCCACAACCCCCAGGAGTACTCCACACCCGAGGCCTGCGCCGACGGCATCACCGTGATGCTCCGGGCCGTGTGCGAGCTGGCCGGGGTCCCCGCCCTGCAGTAGGGCGGGGAGGGCTGACCGGGCGGACCGACGCCCTCCCCCGGCGGCGTGCAGCCCGGCGGGCGGGCCCGGGGAGGGTCACTCCTCGAGCTTGCGGGCCTGCTCGTCCCAGGCGGCGTGGGCGTCGCGGGCCTCGGTGGACTGCTGGGTCTCGCGCAGGGCCCTGAGCGCGGCGTTGCGCTGCTGGGCGAGGGCGTCCGCGGCGGCCCGGGTGGCGGCGTCCTCCCGGGCCCGGGCACGGGCCGCGGTGATGGCGTCAATGACGGCCTCCACGCCCTCGGCCCCGCCCTCGAGGTAGGCGGCGCGGATCTCGCGGTCCGGGTGGTAGAGGTACTCGTCGCTGGTCTGCCCGAGCCTGGTGTCGAACTCCTGGTCGTTCCAGTCGGAGATCATGGCGGCCATCCGGTCGAGGCGCTCCTCGACCTCCCGGTGCAGGGCGGTGGGACGCGCGACGTCCCGGAGCGCCCACACCGACCGCCCGTGCGCCCGGAGCCGGGAGACGTCCCACTCGGCCTTCGGGACCTCGGCCAGCCGCTCCCGGACGGCGGCCGGAGGGCGGATCGACTGCGGGGGCAGGTCGCTCCGGAGCTGCCACGCGATCCACGCGGTGCGCATGTCCTCCACCCCGGCGCGCCGGGCCTCGTCCCGGCCCCGCCGGACCTGCGCCGCGGACTCGGCCCGGGCGCGCTGCCGGCCGAGGGTGCGCCGGCGGCGGGCCTTGACGGCCCGCACGGCCAGGGTCACGGCACCGGCCACGACGGCGGCGCCCAGGAGGACCTCCCAGTGCTCGAGCACGAAGGCCACCACGGAGAGGACGATCCCCAGTGCGATCAGGCCGCCGCAGCCGATGAGCGTGTCGTCGTTCTTGCTGCCCGCCATGGTGGCCTCCGAATGCAGTTCCTTGAGCCCTGAGCGTAGGCGCCTGCTCGGACGCGACGAGTTGAGCGACGGCGGGACGGCGGTCCCGGTGCCGTGCCCGGCCCCGGTGCCCCATCGCCGCACTCACCGGTCCTCCCCGGGACGCCGGCGCCGGCCCGCTGCTCGGGCGGGGCCGGCGAGTTCCCGGCGGGAGGGGGAGCGGACATCCACTCAGTGGACGCGAGGCCTTCCGTGGGCGGCGCCCGGCCTGTTCCATGGCGGTATGGAACCCGATGCCCCGCCGCACGTCGGCTACGCGCACGACGTCACGGAACGGATCCCGCCCGCCACCCGGGTGGCCGGGGTGTTCGGCCTCTCCGCGCTCGAGCGCCGGATCTGGGCGCGGGCGAAGGCCTTCCTGGCCGTGCGCGACGACGACGTCCACAGCCTCTACGCCTACGGCATCGCCCGGCAGCTGGTGCCGCTGGTGCCCGGGGCGGACCCCGACGTCGTGCTCCCGGCGATCCTGCCGCACGACACCGGGTGGTCGCAGGTGCCCCCGGAGCTGGTGCTCGCGGCGATCGCCCAGGGCGGAGGCCGCCCCGACCTGGTGCGCGCACACGAGGTCGAGGGGCCCGCATCGCCGCCGACGTCCTGGAGTCCGTTGGCTGCGCTCCCGCGCTGATCCGGCGGGTCACCGCGATCATCGACGGCCACGACACCCGGCCGCAGCCGACGTCCCTCGAGGACGCCCTGGTCCGCGACGCCGACCGGCTGTGGCGCTTCGACCACACCGGGATCGCCCTGGCCCACGGCTGGTTCAAGCTCACCCCCTCGGCCTGCATGGACCGGCTCGAGGCCGAGATCATCCCCGAGCTGCAGACCACCGCCGAAGACCTCGGGAAGGCGGTGACCGCAGCCGACCGCGCCTTCGCCGACTGGGCGGCCCTCACCCCGTCCGCCCGGGCCGAGCACCTGCTCCGGGCCGCCGAGGAGATCGAGGCCCGCCGCGAACCCATGGCCTGCACCAACACCCGCGAGAACGGGTCCCCGATCTCGGAGACCCTCGGGGCCGCGGCCAACGCGGCCGGGATCTTCCGCTACTTCGCGTCCCTGGCCCCGTGGCTGGAGTCCGAGGACGTGCGCCCCTTCCCCAACGGGGCAGGAGTGACCGTCGCCCACAAGGACCCCGTGGGGGGTGTGCGCGCTCATCGCCCCCTGGAACTTCCCGATCAACCTGGTCGTCGCCAAGCTCGCCCCGGCCCTGCTGGCAGGGTGCACCGTGGTGATCAAGCCGGCCTCGCCGACTCCGCTGTCCGTGCGCTTCGTCGTCGACGCGCTGACCGCCGCCGGCGTCCCGGCCGGGGTGGTCAACCTGATCACCGGCAACGGCGCCGTGGGCGACCAGCTCGTCCGCCATCCCCTCGTGCGCAAGGTGGCGTTCACCGGCTCCACCCCGGTGGGGCGCAGGATCGCCGCCGCCTGCGGCGAGCAGCTGAAGCCGGTCACCCTCGAGCTGGGCGGGAAGTCCTCCGCGATCGTGCTCGAGGACGTGGACCTCGAGCACATGTCCTCGGTGCTGATCCGCTCCTGCCTGCGCAACACCGGGCAGGCCTGCTACATCTCCACCCGCATCCTCGCCCCGGAGTCCCGCTACGAGGAGGTCGTGGAGATGGTCGGGCGCACCGTCGCCGAGGCCCCCCCAGGGCGACCCGCTGGAGCAGGAGATCGTCTTCGGGCCCATGGCCAACCGGTGGCAGTACGACGTCGTGATGGGCTACCTGGACTCCGCGGAGCAGGAAGGCGCACGCGTGGTCACCGGCGGGGGCCGGGCCGACATCGGGACCGGTTTCTTCGTCCGGCCGACCGTCCTCGCCGACGTCACCCCGGGGATGACGGTGGCCCGGGAAAAGATCTTCGGGCCGATCATCACGATCCTGCGCTACCGGGACGTGGACCAGGCCGTGGAGCTGACCAACAACACCCCGTACGGACTGGGCGGCATCGTCTTCTCCTCCGACGAGGACCGCGCACTGCAGGTGGCCCGGCGCGTGAACACCGGCTCCATCGGCATCAACTTCTTCGCCTCCAACCACGCCGCGCCCTTCGGCGGGCGGGGGGACTCCGGACTCGGCGTGGAGTTCGGGGTCGAGGGGCTGAGGGCCTACCTGACGTACCAGTCCGTCCACCGCAGGCCCTCGGCCTGAGACCTCGGCCGCTCCGGGCCCCGCCCCGTGCCCGGCCCCGGCCCGGAGGCCGCGGACCCGGCGGAGCCGGCGGGAGGAGAGCAGTCGCGCACCACCGCACGGCGGCCCGGCAGGGCGCCGTGGCCGGCGGTCCGACCGGTGCCGTGCTCTCGACCCTCGTGCTGACGCTGTTCGCCTCACTGCCCGATGGTCGGTTCTACTCGTGGGGCCGGCGCGTGCCGTTCCTGCTCTCGGTGATCGTGTCCTCGTCGGCCGGTACCTGCGGGCCCGGGTCAAGGAGTCCCCCGAGTTCGAGGCGGCCCGCCGGAGCGGCGACGTGCACACCGGGACCCCGCTCATGCTGATGGTCACCCGGGTACCCGAAGGAGGTCGTGCTGGGCGCCCTGGCCGGCGCGGCCCCGCTGTTCGTGCAGGGTCTGCTCGCCGGGTTCATGGTCACCGACGTGTCGGTCATCAACGAGTGGATCCCGCGCTCCGAGGCGCTGATGCTCCTGACGTTCTCCAGCTTCTTCCACATCTTCACGATCCCCGCCTTCGCCGCCCTCTCCGACCGGATCGGCCGGAAGAAGGTCATGGTCGGGGGCGCGATATTCTCGGCGATCGCCGTCCGGCCGATGTTCGCCATGTTCAACACGGGCGACCCGCTCTGGATCGGTGCGGCCTTCATGCTGGGCAACCCCATCATCCAGGCCTCGATGTACGGCCCGATCGGGGCGTTCCTGTCCGAGAAGTTCGGCACGAACGCCCGGTACACCGGCGCCTCGCTGTCCTTCCAGCTCAGTTCGATCATCGGCGCCGGCGTGGCTCCGCTGGTCGCCGCCCGGCTGACCTCCGCCGAGGTGGGCACCACCAACCCGGCCGTCTACGTGACCGTCATATTCCCGGTCCCGGGCGCAGCGGTCCGCTCGCTCGTCCCGTTCGTCAGCCGATGGCGATGCTGTCGAGGTCCTCGCCGACGACGAGCTCGCCCGAGAAGGTCTCGCCGGCCTTCTCCCACTGCTCGACCGGCCAGTTGCCCGGCACGAGGTGGTTGAGCACGAGCTTCTTCACCCCGGCGCGCTCGGCGACGTCCCCGACGTCCTCGATGGTGGTGTGCGCGCCGACCAGGTGCTGGTACTCGGCCTCGGACGCGGCATCGCGCGGGGCGGGGTGGTGCTGCCCGACCCAGGCCTCGGCGATGACCTCGTGCACGAGGACGTCCGATCCGTGCGCCAGCTCCACCAGGTTGTCGCTGGGGCTGGTGTCGCCGGAGAACGTCACCGCGCCGGAGTCGGTGTCGAAGCGGTAGGCGAAGGCGGGGAACACCGGGGCGTGCTGGACCAGGGTCGCGGTGACCTTGACCCGGTCGTCCTCGTACACGTCGATGGGGCTCATCCGCGGGTGCGGATCGCCGTTGGGGTCGTCGGCCAGGTCGGCCGGCAGGTCGACGTCCCGGCCGACGAAGAAGTCCCGTGGCGGCGGGTAGCCGGAGTCGATGATCCGGTCGTTGAAGTCCGTGGCGAAGGTCCTCATCATCGCCTCGATCGTCTCCCGGGTGCCCGGCGTCGGGTTGTCGGGGTGGACGACCTGGTCGGCGGGGATCTGCTCGCCCCTGAAGTTGACGGGCAGCGCCCCACGATTGCCCGGGCCGAAGACCTGCAGCACCCGGTCCGGAACGGTCACACCGTTCTGCAGGCCGGTGCCGAAGATGTTGTAGAGGTCGGAGATGTGGTCCGAGTGCAGGTGGGTGAGGAACACGGCCTCCAGGGCGTCCAGGGGCCCCCGCATGTCCTTGGCCCAGGTGCCCAGCTTCGCCTTCTTGAGCTGCTTGCCGACCCCGTCCCCGGCGTCGACGAGGTAGTACCTGTCCCCGACGACGACGGCGGAGGCCACGCCCTCACGGTGGGAGTCGTTCCACCACGGCGGGCCGCCGCTCGTGCCGAGCAGCACGACCCGGTTCGCGGCGGTGCTGGTGAGGGGCGCCCGTGGCGCGGCGCGCCCCGGCGCCGTCGCGGTTGCCGAGGGGGAGGCGCCGCCGGCGGGCTCTCCCCCGGAGGCGCAGGCCGTGGCGGCCAGCGGGGTCAGGCCGAGGGCGGAGGCCAGGCCCAGGACCCTGCGGCGGGAGATCCCGTCCCGGGACGACGCGGTGGGAGAGTTCACGGGGATTCTCGTTCCTGTGCGGCCCGGAGGCGGAGCTGCTCCGGGACTCCGGTCATGTGGTCGTGGGGTGCCCCGTCAGTCGCGCGGCGTGAGCCGGAGCGGCATCCGCGCGAAGCCGCGCAGCACGTTGTGGATCCACGGGCTCGGCTCGGCGGTCGGCTCGATCCGGTCCACGCGCCGGGCGAGGGCCTGGAGGACGAGCTCGATCTCGATCCGTGCGATCGGCTGCCCCACGCACTGGTGCAGCCCCATGCCGAACGCCACGTGGCCGGAGGCGCTGCGGTCGAGGTCGAAGACGTCGGCGTCCTCGCCCCACTTGCGGGGATCGCGGTTGGCGGCGCCCATGAACAGCAGGATCTTCGCGTCCGCGGGGATGGTCACGCCGCCGATCTCGGTGTCCACGGTCGAGGTGCGGTGGAACATCTGGAAGGGCGACTCCAGCCGCAGGGCCTCGTCCACCGCGAACTTGGCGAGCCGTGGGTTGGCCTTGAGCTTCTCCCACTCGCCGGGGTGGCGGGCGAGGCTGTACAGGGTGTTGCCGATGCCGAACACGGTGGTGTCCACCCCGGCGGACAGCAGCGCCCGGACGAGCAGGGTGGCCTGCTGGGGCTCGATCCGGCCCTCCTCGGCGACCTTCCAGATGTCGGCGCCCAGCCCGGTGAGCGAGAGGTTCTCCCGGGCGCAGCTGTCCATGATCCAGGCGGCGACCTTCTCGCCCTCGGTGAAGGCCTCGGCCCGGATCTCGTTGTCCGCGCCGAAGGCGTTGAAGACCATGGCGCCGTAGGGCAGCAGGTTCTCGCGGCCCTCCGGGCGCAGCCCCACGGCGTCCGGGAAGACCTTCAGCGGGTAGGGCTCGGCGATGTCCTTGATGCCGTCGACGTCGCCCCGGGACACGACCTCCTCGGCCAGCTCCTCCGCGAAGGGGGCGAACTGCTCCCTGAGCCGGCGCATGGTGGAGGGAGAGATGACCCCCGCCAGGCCGCGGCGCATGACGGTGTGCGTGGGCGGGTCCGACTCCAGGATCGACGGCGGCCGCCACTCCGGCTCCTTGCGGATGTCCTTCGGCCCGAGGCCGCCGCTGGAGCAGTAGGACTCGAAGTCGGTGAGGATCTCGTAGACCCACTCGTAGCGCGTCACGGCGTAGCAGCCGTACTTCTCCAGCCACACGACGGGTCCGGCCTCCCGCAGCTTCTCGTGCAGCGGGTAGGGGTTCGCGATGTTCTCCCGGGAGAAGGGGTCGTCCGGAAGAGCCACGGCCTCCGGCCGCGCGACGATGGCAGTCATGGGAACACTCCTGTGCAGGTCGGTGGGTCAGAGGTCGAGGACGAGCTTGCGGCAACCGGCCGCGGCACGGGAGACGCAGACCATCATGGCGTCGCCCAGGTGCTTCTCCTCCTCGTCGAGGATCGCGTCCCGGTGCTCGACGTCGCCGCCGAGCACCCGGGTCTCGCACGTGCCGCACACCCCCACACGGCAGGAGGACAGCACACGCACCCCGTGCTCCTCCACCACGTCGAGGACCGTGCGGTCGGGCGGCACCGTGACCGTCCTCCCGGTCTCGGTCAGCTCCACCTCGAAGGGCTCGGCGCTCGCCCCGGCGTCGAGGTTCGCCGCGACGAACCGTTCGACGTGCAGGGCGCCGGGAGGCCAGCCCGTGCAGTAGTCCTCGATCGCGCGCAGCAGGGGGTCGGGGCCGCACGCGTAGACGAGCATCTTGGCCCGGGGCAGCGCGAGCAGCCCGTCGAGGTCGATGCGGCCGGCCTCGTCCTCCGGGAACGGGAGGATCCTGTCCCCGTACCGGGCGACCAGCTCGTCGAGGAAGGCCATCGAGGCCCGGGAGCGCCCGCCGTAGGCCAGCCGCCACTCCCGGCCCGCGGCCTCCGCCGCCTCGATCATCGGCAGGATCGGGGTGATCCCGATGCCGCCGGCGATGAAGAGGTACTTGCGGGAGTCCACGAACGGGAAGTTGTTCCGGGGGCCGTTGATCCGCACGACGTCGCCCTCGGCGAGGTCCTCGTGGACGTAGGCCGACCCGCCGCGGGAGTCGCGCGTGCGCAGCACCGCGACCTGCAGCCGGGTCCGGTCCTCGAGCGGGGAGCAGATCGAGTACTGCCGCACGTGGTGGGGCAGGACCAGGTCGATGTGCGAGCCCGGTTCCCAGCGGGGGAAAGCGTCGCCGTCCACGGTGCGCAGGGTGATCCGGCGGACGCCCTCGGCCACGGCCTCGAGCCGTTCGACGACGGCCTCCTCGACCTCGTGCCGGTAGCGGTGCTCGGGGTCCGGGTGCGAGGGGACCGGCCCGGCGGGCGCGGGTACGGTGTTGGTGGCGGTCATGGCTCCTCCCCTTCAGGCGTTCGCGGCCAGGGCGGCCGTGGTGGCCCGGTGGGCACCGAGCCCGCCGTCGACGCAGATGTCCGTGCCGTTGATCCACGCGGCCCCGGGGCCGACGAGGAACGCGATGGTGCGCGCGATGTCTCCGGGCTCCCCGGCGCGGCCGAGCAGTGCGACCGCGCCCTCGACCTTGTCCCGGCCGTGGTCCTTCTTGAAGTCCTCCAGGATCGGCGTCTGCACGGGCCCGGGGCTGACCGAGACCACGCGCACGCGGCCGAGGTTCTCGGCGGCGGCCGAGAGCGTGAGCCACCGGACGCACTCCTTGGAGAACCGGTACGAGTTGCCGGTGACCTCCGGGTCCGCGGCCACGGCGTCCAGGGCCGCCGCACGGTCCTCGGCCCCGGCGAAGCGCGCCACCTCGGCGGAGCGCGCTGCCCAGCCGTTCGCCACGCTGGAGGCGAGGTTGACCACCACGCCGCCGTCGGCGATCTTCGGCAGCAGGGCCCGGGTGAGATCCCGCAGGCCGAACACGTTGACGGAGAGCACCAGCCGCCACGGAGCGGTGCCCGGCACACCGGCGATGTTCAGCAGCCCCGTGATGCCGTGCGGCACCCGGTCCGCGACCGCCGCCACGCCCTCCGCCGTGGAGAGGTCCCCCTGGACGAACGTCCCGGGGAACTCCGGGGCGGGATTGCGGTCCACGCCGATCACCTCCGCGCCGGAGGCGCGGAGCAGAGCTGCGGTGGCGGCGCCGATGCCGGAGGCGGCACCGGTGACGACGAAGGTCTGGTCGTGGAGCGTCATGGAGATGGTCCTTCCGACAACGAGGGGCGACCGTGCACCGCCGTCGAGCGGCTGGGCGTCCGGTTCTATCTTCCTCCACCACTGTCGGTCCCGGGAGGCCGGAAGCTCACGCGACCTTTCCGGCCAGCGGAAGGTGGAGTGTCCGCGGTCACAGCGGAAACCGATGCTGGAAGATGTGGAGGTCCGTCCGGGGACGGGCGGGGCTTCCGGACCGACCGCGACGTGAGGAGACCCGGTGCCAGCCACCTACGAAGTCATCGACCCGGCCACCCTGGATCCCGTGGGGGAGGTGCCCCTGCACCGCCCGGAGGACGTCGAGCGGGCCGTCGTCTCGGCGACCGCGGCCGCCCGTGCCTGGGCCGCGGACCGCGAGGCCCGCCGCACCGCGCTCCGGCGGGCCTCCGAGGCCGTGCGGGCCGAGGCGGAGGACCTCGGCCGGATCCTCTCCCTGGAACAGGGCAAGGTCTGGGCCGAGGCCACCCAGGAGTTCACGGTCGCCGCCGGCCTGCTGCGCCACTACGCCGACCTCGAGTGGGACCTCGTCGAGACGCTCCCGGTGCGCCAGGACCGCTCGGTCCAGGTCCAGTACGCACCGGTCGGGCTCGTGGGGGCCATCACGCCGTGGAACTTCCCGATCTCCCTGCTGGCCGTCAAGCTGGCTCCGGCGCTGGTGGCCGGGTGCACGGTGATCGCCAAGCCGGCGCCCTCCACCCCGATGTCCACCCGGGCCCTGGCCGAGGTGCTCAACCGCTTCCTCCCCGAGCACGTGCTGCAGGTCGTCACCGGCCGCGGCGTGCTCTCCCGGGCGCTCTCCGAGCTTCCCGGTATCCGGAAGATCTCCTTCACGGGCTCCACCGAGATCGGTGCCGCGATCATGGCGCAGGCCGCGCCGACGGTGAAGAAGGTGACCCTCGAGCTGGGCGGCAACGACCCGGCGATCGTGCTGCCCGACGCCGACCCGGAGTTCACGGCCCGGCGGATCGTGGGCTCGGCGTTCCGCAACGCCGGCCAGGTCTGCATGGCCGTGAAGCGGGTCTACGTCCCGCGGGCCCGGACGGCCGAGCTGACCGACGCCCTCGTGGAGGCGGCCGCCGCGCTGCGCCTGGGCCACGGCGTGGCCGAGGGCACCAGCATGGGGCCCATGCACACCGGCGACCAGCAGCGGCTCGTGAAGGACTACGTGGCCCGTGCGGTGGCCGAGGGCGGGCGCATCGCCCACGGCGGCCGGCACGGAACGGACCTGCCCGGTCACTTCCTGGAGCCGACCGTCGTGGTGGACCCGCCGCGCACCACCGATCTCGTGGCCTGCGAGCAGTTCGGTGCCGCCCTGCCGGTGGTGCCCTACGACGACCTGGACGCGACCGTGGAGGAGCTCAATGCGCAGGAGTTCGGCCTCGGCGCCTCGGTGTGGTCCCCGGACCTGGACCGGGCCCAGGAGGTCGCCTCCCGGCTGGAGGTCGGCACCGCCTGGATCAACCAGCACACCGTCGTCGAGCTCGACGCCCCCTTCGGCGGGTGGAAGGGCTCCGGCCTGGGGCGGGAGCGCGGCCGCTGGGGCCTGGAGGAGTACCTCGAGCCCCGCACCGTCAACGCCCGTCCCCACACCGCCTGAACCACGGCCCGGGGGTGG
>NZ_JBISWL010000006.1:0-10332 GCF_044462265.1 Kocuria rhizosphaerae | reverse complement strand
GGCCCTGCAGCACGGGATCCACGTCGCCAACTTCCCCCTCGTGGACGAGGACTTCGACCGCCGGGTGCTGCCCGCGCCCATCACCGCCCACACCGCCAAGTGCTTCGGGCTGACCTCCTCACCGCTGCGCCTGAGCCAGGTCCGCCAGGAACGACGACCCGGCACCGACTACTCCTCCCTGGCCCAGTGCGCCTGGGAACTGCGCAACGCCGAGGAGATGTACGCGCTCAATGGCATCCCTCACGTCAACTCCGCCTTCATGTCCGTCGAGGAGATCTCGGCCACGATCCTCCAAAAGATGGACCTCCAGGAACTCGGCCCCCGATGAGCATGCAGTGGTGCCCCACTGATTGCGCCATCCGCGGCCACCGTCGCGAAAGTCCCTGGGATGTCGCTGTCTCCGCGCACGCCTCGATCCGTGCTCGAAACCGGAGTCCGGCCGGAGTCCGAGAGACATCCGGGCCATCTGCCCCCGCACCGGCATCGACGACGGTCAGTTTCCACTTCGTGGTCCAGCGCTGAACCTGGGTGGCTTTCGGCGTGGGCGGACGCTGGACGCGAGACAGGGGACGATGTCCGTCCGCTCGGCGTCGTCAGCCGCGGTGGTGGCGACAGCCTGTGCACGTTGGATGAGCTCGCGATCATGGCAACGGGAGCGTCGGCCTACTCGTCGTACTGCTCGGTCGGGGCGTCGGCTGCTCGGTCGGACGGGACGCCCAGGGTCGACCTGTCGGACCGCCCGCCGACGCCAGCGCAGCAGGGTCTGGACCCACGGCGGAAATGCCGGGGGCGGACATGAGCTGCGCCACGCAGAGGGTGCGGCACCGCGGCGACCACACCGGTCAGTGCCGCCTCGACCGTCCGGCCGGGCGCTGTCAGCCGGTCCGGGCGGTAGAAGACTCAGCGCAGTCCGATGGTCGAGGCGAGAAGAGTGCCGGGGCGGATGCCGCTGCCCGGTTCGGCAGCCGTTGCGGCCGGTTGTCCGCTTCGGGGATCACGAGCCGCAGGCGGCACCGCAGATGCCGTCAATCTGAGCGTCCATCAGCGCGTCGCTACGGGCGGTCAGCGTCCGGCGCACCGGGGCCGGACACTCACCACTCCGCTGGACGCAGCGCCGCCCTGGTCGTGAAGGACTCTCCTGTCCGGATGTCCCCATGAATTCACACTCCTGTACCGAAACGCGGTCGACCCGCCCCCGGACAGTCACGGTGCAGTCGGTATTCACGCAGATCCAGCATTTTCCGTTCGCCGAGAACACCGTCGCGGATCCATGCCACACCCAACTCGGGACGGACAAGTTCCACGACTCCCACGTACTGCATCACAGGGCCGGTCCAAGCCTGGATCCGCTCACCTCTTCGCAGTTCTGTCGGGGAAATCGGCCCGCTGGATGTGGACATCGGTCTGCCTTTCGCGTCGTACTGGACGGCTGTTTTTCGTGCGCCTCTGCGGCGGGCCTGCACGTGCCGTCGCGCCGACTGTTTCATAGGTGTCGATGGCTCGTCGTAGAACCCGGCTCGGGCGAGCATGTTCGCAGCGGGAGCCCGCCCGGCGGGTCCAGACTCGCGGCCGGCCCCGCCCCGCACCGACGTGGGAGTCCCGGACCTGAAGGGGATCAGGACTGGTCGTGGTTGTGCTCCAGGACGGCGGCCAGCTCGTCCAGGGCCTGTTCGGCGCCGTCGCCCTCGGCGCGAAGGACGACGGTGTCGCCCTTCTCGGCGCCGAGGCTCATCAGCGACAGGACGCTGGCGGCGTCCAGGGCGTCCTCCGCAGGTGTGTCGGGGTGGGCGATGGTGACCTCGACGGGTTGGTTGCCGGCGGCCTCGGCGAAGATCGCCGCCGGACGGGCGTGCAGCCCGGAGTCGCTGCCGATGGTGGCGGTACGTTCGGTCATGGGTTTCTCCTTGAACGGTCGGTGGTGGTGGGTGGGCTGGGGTCAGAGGCCAAGGCGGGTGAGCTCCGGCAGCCGGTCCCGGACCGACTGGCGGGCGGTGTGGGCGGAGGAGGCCGACAGGGCGGCCCGGGCCAGCTGCTGGGCTTCGTCCAGGGTGACCGTGCGCAGGACCGCTGCGACGGCGGCCAGCGACCGGGGCGACATGGACAGCGAGGTGACGCCCAGGCCGGTGAGCACCACGGCCAGGGCAGGGTCGGAGGCGGCTTCCCCGCACACGCCCAGCGGCTTGCCGGTCGCTTGGGCGCCGTCGGCGGCGGTGCGGACCAGTCGCAGCAGGGCCGGTTGCCAGGGATCGTTGAACTCGGCCAGGGCGCTGAGCTGACGGTCGGCGGCCATCACGTACTGGGTGAGGTCGTTGGTGCCCACCGAGGCGAAGGCCACCTCGGTGAGGATCTCCGGGGCGGTCAGGGCCGCGGCCGGGACCTCGATCATCACCCCTGGGGTGGGGAGGCCGTGCTCGGCGCACAGGGCAGCGAAGGCCTGAGCCTCGGCGGGAGTGGACAGCATGGGCGCCATCACCCAGACCTCGGCGGACTCGGCGCCCGCGGCGGCCGCGATCGCCTCGAGCTGGCGGGCGAGCACGCCCGGGCTCGTACGGTCGGTGCGCAGTCCACGCACGCCCAGGGCGGGATTGGGTTCGGCGGCGTCGGTGAGGAAGGGCAGGGGCTTGTCCGCTCCGGCGTCGAGGGTGCGCACCACGACCTTCTGCCCCGGGAAAGCGGCGAAGACTCCGCGGTACTTCTCGGTCTGCTCCGCCACGGTCGGTTCGGTGGTGTGGCCCAGAAAGCAGAACTCGGTGCGCAGCAGCCCCACGCCCTGGGCACCGGCGGCGGCGGCGGCCACGGCGTCCTCGGCCCCGCCCACGTTGGCCAACAGCGGCACCTCGTGCCCGTCGGCGGTGACCCCGGCCCCGTCGAAGACGCCCAGCTGTCCCTTCTTCTGCTGCCAGGCCTGGGCGGCGCCCACCAGCTCCGGCGGCGGGTCGGGAGTCACCACCCCGGCGGCCCCGTCGACGTAGACCAGCTCGCCATCGAGCACACCGGCGAGCCCGGGAACGGCCACGACCGCGGGGATGCCCAGCGCGCGGGCGAGGATGGCGGTGTGGGACTGCGGCCCGCCCTGGCTGGTGATCAGTGCCAGGACGTGGGCGGGGTCAAGGACTGCGGTGTCGGCCGGAGCGAGGTCCTCCGCGGCCAGCACGAACGGCCCCTCGGCGAGCGGGATGCCCGGAGCCGGGACCCCGCGCAGCTGGGCCAGTATGCGTGAGCGCACGTCCAGGACGTCGGCGGCGCGCTCGGCCATGTACCCGCCCAGACCCGTGAGGGTGTCCGCGACTTGGGCCGCGGCCTCCCACAGAGCACGCTCGGTCGACAGCCCGTCACGCATCAGCCGGCGCGCGCCCTTGTGCAGCGAGGAGTCGGTGGCCATCAGCGCCGTGGCAGCCAGCACCTCGGCCGCCTCCGGTGAGACTGACTCCGCCCTGGCCCGTAGCGCGGCGGCCACGGTCGCACCGGCCTCCTTCAGCCGTTGCACCTCGACGGTGATCTCTTCGTCATTCAGCGGACGGAGCTCGGCGGTGGGCTCGGCCAGGGCCGGTGGCATGTGCCGGACGGGCCCGACGACGCGTCCGGGGCACACCCCGACGCCCTGCAACGGGCCTGTTGTCGTCGTGGAGGAAGTCGTGTTCATGGGTATCGATCACCGTTCGCTCAGTTCGGGTTCAGTGGTGACGGCCCGCCGAGTGTGTCCTGCGGCTGTGGGAGCGGACCGGGCGGGACAGCGTTGCCGTACGGCCCCCGCGGACGGTGGCGTTCAGCGCCGCGAAACTCACCACGGCCCTACAAGGGCTTCAGACGTGATGCACGTCACGGAAGTCATGTATAGCATCGTCCCCACAGATATGCACGGTTGTGAGAGAAATTTCTCAGCTCTGCACTGATGTGATTATGTGGCGAGGTGCTGACGTGGTGCGGAAGTGACTGCACCCGGGGATTCCAGTCGGGTGGCAAGATCGCCCGCGCCATGGGGGCGGTATGCGCAGAGTGCCCCCGCGCACCCCCGACCTCGGTTCCGGTCGTGCGTCAAGCAAACATCCACCAAACGGTTGCGCTCCGTGGTCCTGTGATGTTAGATGGGTCACATGCACATATGCGATAAGCGCTAATCACATATGTGAGTATGCCGTTCAGCCGCAAGGCGAGCGAAAAGTCCCCTTACCGCTTGGCCGGAAGGCCTCGAGCAGAGGAGTCGCCGTGATTACACAGCTCCTGGCTACAACCACAGACCCCATCGCTCCACCGCCCGGTCAGGACAACCCCGTGCTGGGCGCCCTGGACTGGGCGGCCACGAATTTCATCGGGCTCTTCAACGAGGCCGGCGGGACGTTCATGAGCCTGGTCACCGGGATCCTCCCGACCTTGTTGGTGCTGCTGACCACGATGTACGCGATCACCACCTGGGTGGGTGAGGACCGCATGGACCGGGCGATCCAGCGATCCGGCAAGTACGCCATCACGCGGTACACGGTCATGCCGATCCTGGCCGTGATCATCCTGACCAACCCCATGTGCTACTCGTTCGGCAAGTTCTTGCCCGAGCGCCAGAAGCCGGCCTTCTACGACTCGGCCGTCTCCTTCGTGCACCCGGTCACCGCCTTCTTCCCGCACGCGAACGCCGGCGAGCTCTTCGTGTGGACCGGAGTCGCCGCCGGCGTCCTCGAGGTGAGCGAAGCCTCCTATGCCCGACTGGCGCTGCTGTACTTCCTGGTCGGCATCGTGGTCATCTTCATCCGCGGCATGGTCACCGAGTGGATCACCCGCATGATGATCCGCCGCACCGGCCGGACCGAGCTGTTCGACGAGTTCGACCGCCACTTCGCGGCCAGCACTCCCGCCGTCACTCCCGCCACCAAGGAGTCCTAGACATGAGCGAGAAGACCAACGCTGACCAGCACAGCGACGAGAACGCGGACTACAGGTCCGTCACCGTCCAGCGCGGCGGCGCCGGTTGGGGCAAGGGCCTGCACCTGACCCCCACACCCGAGAAGAACATCGTGCTGTCCGTGACCGGCGGCGGCATCCATCCGGTCGCCCAGCGGATCGCTGACCTGACCGGGGCCGAGGCCGTGGACGGCTTCAATACCACCGTCCCGGACGAGTCCGTGCTCGCCGCGGTGATCAACTGCGGTGGAACGGCGCGGATCGGTGTCTATCCGCGCAAGAAGATCCCCACGGTCGACGTCTATCCGGGCGAACCGTCCGGGCCCCTGGCGCAGTTCATCACCGAGGATCTCTTCGTCTCCGCCGTGGGTGTGAAACAGGTCCAGCTCACGGAGGGCGAGGACGAAGCCACCACCATTCCGCCTGCGGACGAGGGGCAGCCGACGGCAGCGTCCACCACGTTCGCCAGGCCTCCCGCCAAGGAGCGCCTGGAGCAGACGGCCAAGACCATGGGTGGTGGCAGCAAGATCGGGGGGGCGTTCTCACGCTTCGTCGTGAGCTTCGGCTCCGGCATCGGCTATTTCATCAACACGCTGCTCTCGGCGGGCCGCCAGGCCGTGACGCTGACCATCCAGACGATCCTCCCGTTCATGGTCTATGTCAGCCTCCTGATCGGCATCGTCACCTACACGGGAGTCTCCGAGTGGATCGCCCAGGGCGTGCAGCCCCTGGCGAGCAACCCGCTGGGCCTGATCCTGCTGGGCTTCATCACGGCGATCCCGCTGCTGTCCCCGATCCTGGGCCCGGGCGCGGCGATCGCGCAGGTGGTGGGTGTGCTCATGGGCACCCAGATCGCCCAGGGAGCACTGCCCGTGCAGTACGCGCTGCCAACCCTGTTCGCGATCAACGGCCAGGTGGGGTGCGACTTCGTGCCCGTGGGCCTCTCCCTCGGGGAGGCCAAGCCGGAGACCGTGGCGGTCGGCACGCCGGCGGTGCTGTTCTCCCGAATGATCACCTCCCCGCTGGCCGTGCTCATCGCCTGGGCCGCCAGCTTCCTGCTCGTCTGAGAGAGGTGCGACACCGATGAACCCGACCCGAACCGTGAACCACGCCGAGAGGAACGACATGACCACGCAGATGAACGACATCATCTACGACAGCGAAGTCAGCACCGTGGGCGAGGAAGCCGCCTCCATGGTCGAGGGCGGTGTGCTCATCTTCTTCGCCGACCCGTGCCCCGCTGCGCTGGCAGAGGTGAGCGTGGTGCACAAGCCCTCGGGCCCGGCCTCCCGCGACCCTCGGCCCGGGGACGTGCTGCAGCTGGGCGAGAAGAGCGTGCGCATCACCAAGATGGGCGACATCGCGGCGTCCAACCTGCGGGAGCTGGGCCACGTCGTGGTCTACATGGACCCCGCGGAGAACATGAAGCTGCTGCCGGGCGCCATCCACGCCCAGGGCACCCTGGACCTGCCGCGCCCCGGGGCCCGCTTCACCATTCACACCGGATCCGCCGAGTAGCCGGGGGCACGTCATGAACACCGAATTCGCCCTCCTCTTCGGCGCGGCCCTCGTCCTGGGAGCCGCCGGGACCCTGCTGCAGCACCGCGCCTACAGCCGCGCGGTCAACAGGTTGGCCGACACCTATCGCGGCCGGGCCGCGAAGCTCGTGTCCGGCCGGCACAAAGGGAAGCTGCGCGGGGCCATCGTCCTGCTGGTCGTCGACGAGGTGACCCGCCAGGTGCTGGCCGCCGAGAAGATGACCGGCATGTCGGTCCTGGCCCGATTCCGGCCGGCACCGGAACTGCTCGGTCTGCTCCGCGACGCCGATCAGCGTGCCACCAATCCTCAGACGGCGCTGGCCGTCCAGGAGGCGCAGCAGCAGTTCGCCTCGCTGATGCGCCAGCAGAAGAAGGCCCCCGCCGCGACGCAGGGGGTACCCCAGAAGACAGCTCACCAGATTTCCGTCCCTCAACGGTGAAGAACCTCGGATAAGGAGTCCCCCATGGGATACAGCAAGAAGCTCGTCGCCCGACAGACCGCGACCGGCCGACCCGTGCGCGTCGGCCTCGTCGGAGCAGGACAGATGGGATCCGGGTTCATCGCCCAGATCAGCCGCCAGCCCGGCATGGACATCACGGCCGTGGCCGACATCGCCGCCGACCGGGCCGTCACCGCACTGGCCAACGCCGGTGTCACCGACGTCCAGCAGAGCGCGGACCTCGCGGAGCTCGCCGCGACCGTCGAGGCCGGCGGTCACGTGGTCGTCACCGACGCGGTCGACCTGACCCGGCTCCCGGTCGACATCGTGATCGAATGCTCCGGCGTGCCGGAGGTCGCCGCGAAGGTCGCTCTCGCGTCGATCCTCGCCGGCAAGGACGTGGCCCTGATGACCGTGGAGGCCGACGTGACGGTCGGGCTCCTGCTGGCGAAGCTGGCCCAGCGCAGCGGAGTCGTGTACACCGTGTGCCGCGGCGACGAGCCGGTCGAGTGCCTGAAGCTGATGGAGTTTGTGGAGGACATCGGCCTGGACGTCGTCTGCGTCGGGAAGGGCAAGAACAACCCGCTGCGCCCCACCGCCACCCCGGAGGAGCTGACCTCCGAGGCCGCCGAGAAGGGCATGAACCCCCGCATGCTGTGCTCCTTCGTGGACGGCACCAAGACCATGATCGAGATGGCCGACCTCGCCAACGCCGCGAACCTGGAGCTCTCCCAGCGCGGCATGATCGGCCCGGAGAGCACCGTGGCCGGGCTGTCGGAGGTCTTCAGGCCCCAGGCCGACGGCGGCATCCTCGACCGGTCGGGGGTCATCGACTACGCGACCGGCGAGGTGGCCCCCGGAGTGTTCGTCATCGGGAAGTCCACGGACCCCGTGGTGAGCGAGGAACTGCGCTACCTCAAGCTCGGCGAGGGCCCCTACTTCTCGTTCTACCGTCCCTACCACCTGGCCAGCATCGAGGCGGTGCTTTCCATCGGGGAGGCCGTGCTCGAACGCCAGCCCTCCCTGGCACCCGTCGCCTGGAACGCCGAGGTGACTGCGGTGGCCAAGCGGGATCTCAAGGCCGGCGAGAAGATCGACGGCATCGGTGGGTCCACCGTCCACGGAGTGGCCGTGCCCGCCCACGAGGCCGCTGCCGGCCGGGAGCTGCCGATCGGGCTGGCCTCCGCGGCGACCCTGATCCGTGACGTCCCCGCCGGCGTGCCGGTCACCTACGACGACGTCGAGCTGGACGAGACCCGCACCATCGTCGTCCTGCGCAAGCTGCAGGACCTGCTGCTCAAGGACGGGAACCTCTCCGCCATCGACCTCATCTTCCAGGACACGGTCCAGAAGGAGAACACGCTCCGATGAACAAGCTCGCTGCAGACAAAGGCACAGCCACCGAGATCCTCACCACCATGTGGCGCATCCGCCGCTTCGAAGAAGCGGTCGACGACCTCTTCGGACGCGGGCTGATGCACGGCACCATGCACCTGTCGATCGGCCAGGAGGCTGTCCCGGCCGGCGCGTGCCTGGCCCTGACCCGGGAGGATTACATCACCTCCACCCACCGCGGCCACGGCCACTGCATCGCCAAGGGCGCCAGCATCGAGCGGATGATGGCCGAGCTGCTGGCCAAGGAGACCGGCTACTGCAAGGGCCGAGGTGGTTCCATGCACATCGCCGACCCGGAGACCGGCAACCTCGGGGCCAACGGGATCGTGGCCGGAGGCGTCCCCATCGCCACCGGTGCAGCACTGGCCGCCCGGATGAAAGGCACCGACCAGGTCGCCGTGTGCTTCCACGGGGACGGGGCGATGGGGGAGGGCGCCTGGCACGAGGGCGTGGTGCTGGCGAACATGTGGCAGCTTCCCGTGGTCTTCATCTGCGAGAACAACAAGTACGGGATGTCCATGAGCTCCGAGCAGGCCTTCCGGCTCGAGAAGCTCTCCGACCGGGCACTGGGCTACGGCATCCCCGGGGTGACCGTGGACGGCAACGACGTCCAGGCCGTCCACGACGCGGTGCAGACCGCCGTGGCACGGGCGCGGGCCGGGGAGGGCCCGACGTTCATCGAGGCCCTGACCTACCGGTGGAAGGGACACTCCAAGAGCGACAAGAACCTCTACCGCACCCGCGAGGAGATCCAGGAGTGGCAGGGCCGGGATCCCATCCTCGCCTTTGAGAAGGAGGTCGTCGAGCACGGCACCCTGGACGAGGACCAGCTCGAGGAGGTCCGCACCGCGGTGCGCGACGAGCTCCGCGCGGCCGTCCGGACCGCCAACGCGGCTCCGGAGTCCTCCGCCGACGATCTTCTGTCCGCTGTCTACGCGAAGTGAGTGAGCAATCATGACTGACACCCTGACCGACGTGCAGACACGCACGATGACGTACTCCGAAGCGATCCGCGAAGCCCTGCTCCTGGCCATGGAGGCCGACGACCGGGTCTTCATGATGGGCGAGGACGTCGGGACCTACGGCGGAGCCTTCGGGGTCTCCGGGGACCTGATCCACAAGGTGGGTCCGGAGCGGATGCGCGACACCACGATCAGCGAACTCGGGATCGTGGGCGCCGGCGTCGGCGCCGCCCTGGCCGGCATGAAGCCCATCGTGGAGATCCAGTTCTCCGACTTCACCGCCCAGGCCATGGACCAGATCGCCAACCAGGCCGCCAAGATCCACTTCATGCTGGGCGGGTCCGTCAACGTCCCCATGGTCATCCGCGCACCCAGTGGCTCCGGCACCGGGGCCGCGGCCCAGCACTCCCAGAGCCTGGAGGCGTGGTTCACCCACATCCCAGGGCTCAAGGTCGTCATGCCCTCCAACCCCCGGGACGCCAAGGGCCTGCTGCTGGCCGCACTCGAGGACCCGAACCCGGTGATGATCCTCGAGCACAAGCTGCTCTACAAGACCTCCGGTCCTGTACCCGAAGGGGTTTACCACACGCCCCTGGGCGTGGCCGAGGTCGTGCGGGAGGGCAAGGACCTGACCATCGTCGCCACCGGCATCGAGGTCAGCCGCTCCCTCGAGGCCGCCGCCCTCCTGGCAGAGCAAGGCATCGAGGCGACCGTGGTGGACCCCAGGACGCTGACGCCCCTGGACACGGACACCATCTTCGCCTCGGTGAAGCAGACCGGGCGCGTGCTCCTGGTGCAGGAAGCCGTGAAGACCGGCGGCTACATGAGCGAGGTGTCGGCACTGATCTCCGAGTCCGAGACCTTCGGCCACCTGCGGGCACCGATCAAGCGTCTCGCCGGCCTGGACATCCCCATCCCCTACGCCCCGAAGCTCGAGAAGGCCGCCGTGCCCCAGATCGACGACATCGTGGCAGCCGCCACCCAACTCGTTCAGGAGTGGTGAGATGGCCCGCAAGCCGGTCACGATGCCCAAGATGTCCATGACCATGGAGGAGGGCACCATGGCGCAGTGGTTCAAGCAGCCCGGGGACACCGTCACGGCGG
>NZ_JBISWL010000005.1:0-19055 GCF_044462265.1 Kocuria rhizosphaerae | reverse complement strand
CGGACCGTGCGGTCCGGGGCCTCCGTCAGTGGTGCGCCCGAAGGGATTCGAACCCCCAACCTTCTGATCCGTAGTCAGATGCTCTATCCGTTGAGCTACAGGCGCATCGGCATCCGGGCGTCGCCGCCGTTCAAGCCGGGAACAACTCTACATGTGGCCTTCTCCTGCGCCAAATCCACGGCCGCGCACCGTCGGCGGCGCGTGCGGCGTAATCCGTGTGGGGCGCCCGGAGCCCGGGAGGCTAGGATGGGCCGCACATCACAGTAGAGACCGGCCGCCCACCTCCATGCCGCTCACTGTGGGCCCGGTGCGCCCGGGACGAGTGTTCGACGAAGAGCACCACCACGAGAGCCACGGGCGGCCGGCGGACGGCCTCAACGAGGAGACATGTCAATGGCTGACAACCCCACTGCAACGACGGAGACCACCGGGCTGAACGAGGCTGTGAAGACCGCGCTCGACAACGCGCCCACCACCCACGCGCACCTTCTCGGATGGGTGCGCGAGATGGCGGAGCTCACCGAGCCCGACCGGATCCACTGGGTGGACGGCTCGGAGGAGGAGTGGGACCGGCTCACGGACGAGCTCGTGGACGCCGGCACCTTCGTCCGGCTGAACCAGGAGAGCTTCCCCAACTCCTTCGCCGCGTTCTCCGACCCCGACGACGTCGCCCGTGTGGAGGAGCGCACCTACATCTGCACCAAGACGGAGAGGGGTGCCGGTCCCACCAACAACTGGGAGGACCCGGAGGTCATGCGGGAGACGCTGCGGAAGAAGTTCCGGGGCGCGATGCGGGGACGGACCATGTACGTCATCCCCTTCGTCATGGGTCACCTCGGGGCCTCCCGGCCCAGCTACGGTGTGGAGATCACCGACTCCGCGTACGTGGTCTGCTCCATGCGGATCATGGCCACCATCGGCACGCCGGTGCTCGAGAAGATGACCGAGCAGAACGCGTTCTTCGTGGAGTGCCTGCACTCGCTGGGCGCCCCGCTGCAGCCGGGCGAGCAGGACGTGCCCTGGCCGTGCAACCCGACCAAGTACATCGTCCACTTCCCCGAGGACCGCGCCATCTGGTCCTTCGGCTCCGGCTACGGCGGCAACGCCCTGCTGGGCAAGAAGTGCTACGCCCTGCGCATCGCCTCGGCCATCGCCCACGACGAGGGCTGGCTGGCCGAGCACATGCTCATCCTCAAGGTCACGAACCCGGAGGGCCGGAGCCGGTTCATCTCCGCGGCGTTCCCGTCCGCCTGCGGCAAGACCAACTTCGCCATGCTCGAGCCCACGATCGAGGGCTGGAAGGCGGAGATGGTCGGGGACGACATCGCCTGGATCCGTTTCGGCAAGGACGGTCAGGCCCGGGTGACGAACCCCGAGGCCGGGCTCTTCGGCGTGGCGCCGGGCACCGGCTGGCCCACCAACCCGAACGCCATGCGGGCGATCGCCCGGGGCAACACGATCTTCACCAACGTCGCACTGACCGACGACGGCGGGGTCTGGTGGGAGGGCATGACCGAGGAGGTCCCCGAGCACCTGACCGACTGGAAGGGCCGGAGCTGGACCCCGGAGTCCGGGCGTCCCGCCGCGCACCCGAACTCGCGGTTCTGCACGCCGATCAAGCAGGTCGACATCCTGGCCCCCGAGTACGACGACCCCGAGGGCGTGCCGCTGGACGCGATCGTCTTCGGCGGCCGCCGCAAGACCACGGTCCCGCTGGTGTCCCAGTCCTTCGGCTGGGAGCACGGTGTCTTCCAGGGCGCCACGCTCTCCTCCGAGACCACGGCGGCCGCCAAGGGCGCCGTGGGCGTGGTGCGCCGCGACCCCATGGCCATGTTGCCCTTCATCGGCTACAACGCCAACGACTACCTCGAGCACTGGGTCGAGATCGGGGAGCGCGTCGGCGAGGACGACATGCCGAAGGTGTTCTACGTCAACTGGTTCCGCCGCACGCCGAGCGGCGGGTTCGCCTGGCCCGGGTTCGGCGAGAACTCGCGCGTGGTCAAGTGGATCGTCGACCGCCTCGACGGCAAGGCCGACGGCGAGGACACCGCGATCGGCGTGGTCCCCACCAAGGACGACCTCGACCTGACGGATTTGGAGATCTCCGACGCCGACCTCGAGGCGGCCCTGAAGGTCGACGCCGCCGAGTGGCGGGCCGAGCTGCCGAGCATCGACGAGTGGTTCCACAAGCTGGGCCACGTGCCCGAGTCCATCCTGGAGCAGCGCGCGGGCCTGGAGGAGCGACTGGACCGCGCCTGATCCGCGGCCGCGCCGCCGCCCCCGGGGCCCGGCGTGGGACCCGCCGCGGCGGCCGCGGGCGTGACGGAGGGGCCTCCCGCGCCGGGAGGCCCCTCCGTCGTGCGTGGGACAATGGGTGATCATCTCCCGCGGACGGACGGGGGCGAGGGGATCGGGAAGGAGCGGCCATGGTCGAGCAGAGGGGCCGGTCGTGCGGCTGACGGCGTTCTCCGACATCGCGCTGCGCGTGCTGCTGCTGACCGGCTCGGTCCCCGAGGGGGAGAAGCTGACCACGAGAGCCATCGCCGAGGGGGTGGGTGCGCCGTACCACCACGTCACCAAGACCGTGGGGCGGCTGAGCGGGCTCGGCCTGCTCGCCTCCGCCCGCGGCCGGACGGGTGGCGTGGCCATCACCCCGGCCGGACTCGACGCCTCCGTGGGTGCCCTCCTGCGGGAGCTGGAGGCCGGTTCCGCCATGGTCGAGTGCGAGTCCTCCGGGGGCGACTGCCCGCTGGACCACGGGTGCCGGCTGCGTGCCGCCCTGTCCAGGGCCAGGGAGGCCTTCTACGCGTCGCTCGACGACGTGCGGGTGCGCGACCTGGTCAGCGAGCAGCAGATCGGCCCGGTGATGGTCACCATCGGGCTGCGGCCGCCGGACGCCTCCCCGGGCGCGGCGACGACGGAAGATGCACCGAATTCTTAATAAAGCATCTGTAATGCTAATTTAGGGGTGTCCACCACCGGCACCCCAGGAGGCAACCGTGCTGTCCGACCAGTCCCGTCCCGTCATCGAGCAGACCATCGGCGTCGTCGCCGAGCGCATTCCGCACATCACCCCGGAGTTCTACCGCTCCATGTTCGAGGCCCGCCCCGATCTGCTCGACGGCATGTTCAGCCGCTCCAACCAGAGGAACGGCACCCAGGCACAGGCGCTGGCCGGGTCCATCGCGATGTTCGCCTCCTGGCTGCTGACCCACGAGGACGGGTACCCGGACGAGCTGCTCTCGCGCGTCGCGCACAAGCACGCCTCCCTGGGCGTGCGGCTCGAGCACTACCCGATCGTCCACGAGCACCTCTTCGGCGCGATCGCCCGGGACCTGGGCGACGCCGTCACGCCCGAGGTCGCCGCCGCGTGGGACGAGGTGTACTGGCTGATGGCCGACGCCCTGATCAAGATCGAGAAGGGCCTCTACGCCGCGCAGGCCAACGCCGTGGCGTTCGCACCGTTCCGGGTCGCCGCGAAGGAGCGGACCGGGGCCACCACCACGGCGATCACCCTGGAGCCCGCGGACGGGACCCCCATGACTCCCGCCGAGGCGGGCCAGTACGTGACCGTCCAGGTCCGGATGCCCGACGGCGTGCTCCAGCCGCGCCAGTTCACCCTGGTCCCCGGCCCCGACGGCACCCGCCGCTTCGCCGTCCGCCTCGACGAGCGGGGGGAGGTCACCCCGGTGCTCCACCACGACGTGCGGGTCGGCGACGTCCTGCAGGTCTCCAACCCCTACGGCGACGTCGTGCTGCCGGAGGGGGACGGCCCGCTCGTGCTGGCCTCCGCCGGCATCGGGGTCACGCCCATGCTCGCCTTCCTGGACCGGCTGGTGCGGCAGGAGTCCCGCCGTCGGGTCGTCGTGCTGCACGCGGACCGGTCCGTGGACACCTGGCCGCTGCGCGAGCTGCACGAGATGCTCGTGGCCGAGCTGCCCCACGCGAGCCTCGAGACCTGGATGGAGGTCCCGGGCGAGGGGGACCACGACGGGTTCATGGACCTCGACGCCGTGCTCGTCCCCGCCGACGCGCAGGTGGTGCTGTGCGGCCCGCTGCCCTTCATGAAGGCCGTCCGCTCCGCCGTGATCGCCCAGGGCGTCCCGGGGCGGAACGTGGCCTACGAGATCCTGGGCCCCGACCAGTGGATGCTCCACGACGAGGCGCGCGAGGCCGTCGCCGGCTGAGGGCGGTCCGCGCGAGCACGGGAGGCCCCGCCCGGACGGGTCGGGGCCTCCCGGGTGCACGGGTTCAGGCGCGGACGAGCTCCAGGACCCGGTCCCGGACGTCCTCCATGGTCGCGCGGTCCTTGGCCTCGACGTTCAGGCGCAGGAACGGCTCCGTGTTCGAGGGGCGCAGGTTGAACCACCAGCCTCCGTCCGGGCAGTCGACCGTGGTGCCGTCCAGTTCCTCCACGGTCGTGCCCGGACCGGCGAGGACGTCGAGCACGCGCCGGACCGCGGCGGTCTTGTCCGCGACCGTGGAGTTGATCTCGCCGGAGGCCGCGTAGGGGTCGTACTGCCGCATGAGCTCGCTCAGCGGAAGGTCCTGCTCGCCGAGGGCGGCCAGGAGGTGCATCGCGGCGAGCATGCCCGTGTCGGCGTTGAAGAAGTCCTTGAAGTAGTAGTGGGCGGAGTGCTCCCCGCCGAAGACCGCGGACTCCTCGGCCATGAGGGCCTTGATGAACGAGTGGCCCACCCGCGTGCGCACGGGCCGGCCGCCGCGGGCCGTGACGAGCTCCGGCACGGCGTGCGAGGTGATGAGGTTGTGGATGATCACGGGGGTCTCGACGCCCTCGGCGCGGGCGCGCTCGATCTCCCGTTCGGCCACCAGCGCCGTGACCGCCGACGGCGTGACCGCCGCGCCCTGCTCGTCGACGACGAAGCAGCGGTCGGCGTCGCCGTCGAACGCGATGCCCAGGTCGGCGCCGTGCTCGCGCACCGCCCGCTGGAGGTCCACGAGGTTCTCGGGCTCGAGCGGGTTGGCGGGGTGGTTGGGGAACGTGCCGTCCAGCTCGAAGTACAGGGGGACGATCTCCAGCGGGAGCGGCTCCAGGACGGCGTCGCCGAGCACCGCGGGGGTGGTGAGCCCGGCCATGCCGTTGCCCGCGTCCACGACCACCTTCAGCGGGCGCGCCGCCGAGAGGTCCACCAGGGAGCGCAGGTACGCCGCGTAGTCGGCCAGGACGTCCCGCTGGGTCACCGTGCCGGGGGCGGGGGCCGCGGGGACGGCGCCCTCGTCGAGGTAGCGCTGCGCCAGGTCGCGGATCTCGTAGAGCCCGGTCTCGGAGGAGACGGGGACGGCGCCGGCCCTGGACATCTTCATGCCGTTGTACTGGGAGGGGTTGTGGCTGGCGGTGAACGTCACACCGGCGGCCCGGAACGTCCCGGAGGCGTAGTACAGCTCGTCGGTGGACACGAGCCCGATCTGCACGACGTGGGCGCCCCGGCGGACCGCTCCCTCGGTGAAGGCGGCCACGAACTCCGGGGTGGAGGGGCGCATGTCCCCGCCCGCCAGGACCGTTTCCCCGGCCAGGCCGAGGACGTCCACGAAGGCCGCGCCGGTGGCCCGGACCGTCTCGGCGGTGATGGACTCGCCCACGATGCCACGGACGTCGTAGGCCTTGAACGAGGCTGAGAGATCGATAGTCACAAGGGGAGATCCTAGGCCACCCGCTCCGGGCCGGGCGCCGTGCCTGTGGTTTGATGACGACCATGGCCGAGATCCTCCGCATGCGCAATCCGATCCAGCACTATGCGTGGGGCTCGCGCGAGGTGCTGGCACGCCTCCAGGGCAGGCCCGTCCCGAACCCCGAGCCCGAGGCCGAGCTGTGGGTCGGCGCGCACCCCTCCGCCCCGTCGACCGTGCTGCTGGACGGCCGGGAGCAGCCGCTGGACCGGCTCGTGGCCGAGGATCCGGGCGCGTACCTGCCGCCCTCGGTGCCCGGGGACCGTCTGCCCTGCCTGCTCAAGATCCTGGCCATCGACGCCCCGCTGTCCCTCCAGGTCCACCCCTCCGAGCGACAGGCGGAGGAGGGGTTCGAGCGTGAGGAGCGCGCGGGGATCCCGCTGGACGACCCGCGGCGCAACTACAAGGACCGCTCCGCGAAGCCGGAGACCGTCGTGGCTCTCACCGGGATGGAGCTGCTCACGGGCGTGCAGCCCGCGGACCGGCTGCGCGCCACGGCCGAGAGGCTGGGGCTGGAGTGGCTGCGCGACGTCGTCGCCGGGGGTGGCCCCGCCGTGCCGGCGGTGCTCGGTCTCGACGACGCCACGGCGCGCGACGCCGTCGCGCGCACCGTCGACGCGGCCCGCTCCGCCGCCGCGGACGACCCCGTGGCGGCGCTCGTGCGCCACGTGGCCGACCGTCACCCGGGGGACCGGGGCCTGCTGGTGGCCCTGTGCATGAACCACGTCCGCCTGTCCCCGGGGCAGTCGCTGCACACGCCCGCCCGTCAGCTCCACGCCTACCTGTCCGGGACCGCGGTCGAGGTGATGAGCTCCTCGGACAACGTCCTGCGCGCCGGGCTGACCGGCAAGCACGTCGACGTGGCCGAGCTGCTGGCCGTCCTGGCCGAGGAGCAGGCGGCACCGGAGGTCGTGGAGCCGCCGGCCGACGCCACGGGGGCCCGGGTCTACCCGCTGTGGGACGAGCGCCTGGGGCTGGTGTCCCACGAGCTGGTGCCGGGCCGGCCCGTCCCCGCCGTCCTGCGCGGAACGGCCATGCTGCTGGTGGCGGACGGCCGGGCGGCCGTGCACGCCGCGGACGGCGGGTGGGAGCTGACGGGCGGGGAGTCGGTGCTCCACTGCGGCGACGAGACCCCGGTCGAGCTGACCGGGAACGGCCGGGTCTTCACCGTCACCGTCCGCTGAGCCGCTGACGGGCCCCGGGTGCGGCCGCCCCGGACCCGGGGGCGTGCTCCCTCCGCTTCACAGGGGACGGCCGTTTCACAGGGGACGGCCGTGCACGGGGCCGGGCCGCAGCGGGGCGGACGGGTCCGTCGCGAAGGTCTCCAGCAGGACGTCCACCAGCAGCTGGGCGAACCATCGTTGGGCGGGCCTCTGGTGGCCGGGCTCCCGGGCGTAGACGGCGAGCTGGAGCGGTGGCATCTCCACGGGGTGCGCGAAGACGCGGATCCCGGAGGTCTCCTCCAGGGTCGCGGCCAGCAGCCGCGGCAGGACCGCGATGCAGTCGGTGCGCTCCACGACGGCCAGCAGTCCCGTGAAGCGGGACAGCCGGAGCGCCGTGCGGCCCGGTGCGCCGGCCTGCTCCGCGGCCACCTCGGCCAGGTCGTGGCCCAGGGAGGGCGCGAGTCGGATCCGTGGCTCGACCGCGAGCTGCTCGAGCGTGAGCTCGTCCCGGATGCGAGGGTGGTCGCGGGCGGCGATGATCACGTAGTCGTCCGTTCCGATGACCGTGCGGACGATGTCCGGCCCGCCGATGTACGGGGCGCAGATCGCGGCGTCCACCCGGTTTCGCAGCAGATCGTCGGGGATGTGCTCGACGTCGAGGGGGAGGACCGTGAGCTCCGTCCCGGGAGCCTGCCGCCGCAGGGCGGTCATGACGGGCGGCAGGAACGCCCGCTCGCCGAGGTCCGTCAGGGCCAGGGTGAACCGGTCGCGGGCGGTGACCGGGTCGAACTGCCCCCCTGAGGACATGGCCGAGGAGACCTGTGCGATGCCGGCCTTGACCTGCGGAAAGATGCTCGCCGCGAACGGTGTGGGCCGGAGGCCCCGCCCTTCACGGACGAACAGCTGGTCGTTGCACTGCCGCCGCAGCTTCTTCAGGGAGTGGCTCACCGTGGGCTGGGTGAGGTGCAGCTCCGTGGCGGCGGCCGTCACGCTGCCCTGCTCGTAGACCGTGCAGAACACGCGCATCAGGTTCAGGTCCAGTTCCACAGAGCACTCCTGAAAGGATCGACGCATAGACGACATGTATCGGGGCATCGACAACATGCACTGGTTTGTCGATGATACGCCACTAGAGTGATGGGTATCACAGTCGTGCCGAGCGACGACCCGTCCGGGGTCGGCGCACGGTCCCGACCGAACCAAGAGGAGAAGGGGAGACGAGATGCGACGTCCGATCGTGGCCATGGGAGCAGTGGGGTCCGTGCTGGGGCTGGCGGCGTGCGGAGGAGGCGACGGCGCCGCGGACGGGGAGATGGAGCAGGTCACCGTCGGTGTCATCCCCATCGTGGACACCGCCGCGATCTGGCTGGGCGAGGAGCAGGGCTTCTTCGAGGAGGAGGGCATCGACCTCGAGATCCAGACCACGAGCGGCGGCGCGGCCGCCGTGCCCGGCGTCGTGAGCGGCGACTTCGACTTCGCCTTCGGCAACACCTTGTCCGTGATGGTCGCCCAGAACGAGGGCCTGGACATCCGCTACGTCACCAACGGCACGACGACCTCAGGCAACACCGAGCGCGACTTCAGCGCCGTCGTCGTCCCCGCGGACTCGGACATCCAGAGCCCGGCGGACCTGTCCGGCAAGACCGTGTCGGTGAACAACCTCAACAACATCGGTGACACCACGATCCGCCACGTCGTGGAGGAGGCCGGCGGCGACCCCGACGCCATCGACTTCGTGGAGGTCGGCTTCCCCGACGCCCCCGCGGCCCTGGACCGCGGCCAGGTGGACGCCGCCTGGATCCTGGACCCCTTCCTGTCGCAGGTCCTCGACGAGGGCTCCCGGGCGGTGACCTACAACTTCGTGGAGTTCGACCCGGAGCTCGACATCGCCGGCTACTTCACGACCGCCCAGAAGATCGAGCAGGAGCCCGAGCTCGTCGAGAAGTTCCAGAACGCCATGAACCGCTCCCTCGAGTACGCGAACGAGAACCCGGAGGAGGTCCGCGAGATCGTCGGCACCTACACGGAGATCAGCGACGAGCTGCGCGAGAAGATGACGCTGCCCCGCTACCGCACCGAGTTCGACCGGGAGTCGCTCCAGAAGCTCGGCAGCGCGGCTGTGAAGTACGGCTCGCTGGACCAGGAGCCCGACCTGGACACCCTCCTGCCGTAGTGCGGGAGCACGGATCCACAGAAGGGATCACCGCATGACACGAACCCGCACCGGCCCGTCCCTGGGGCCCGGCGTGCTGGGTGTGCTGGGCATCCTCGTATTCCTGGCCACCTGGCAGCTGCTGCCCCTGACCGGCATCGTCAACCCGCGCTACCTGCCCCCCGCCAGCGAGGTCCTCCTGGAGCTCGGCTCCCAGTTCGTCTCCGCCGGCTTCTGGCTGGCGGTCTGGCAGACCGTCCTGGCCTGGTTCCTGGGGCTGCTCATCGCGGCCGTCTCCGCGATCGTGCTGGGACTCGTGATCGGCAACAGCACGTTCCTGCGCCGGGCCACCCACACCACGATCGAGTTCCTCCGCCCCATCCCCTCGGTGGCGCTCATCCCGCTGGCGGTCCTGCTCTTCGGGGTGCAGCTCGAGTCCACGCTGCTGCTGGTCGTGTACGCGTCCTTCTGGCAGATCCTCATCCAGGTGCTCTACGGGGTCGGGGACGTGGACACCGTCGCGCAGGACACCGCCAAGAGCTACGGCCTCGGGCCGCTCGCCAGGGTCCGCTACGTCACCTGGCCCACGTCCCTGCCCTACGTCATCACGGGGCTGCGCCTGGGCGCGGCGGTGGCGCTCATCCTGGCCGTGACCGCGCAGCTGGTCATCGGCAGCCCGGGGCTGGGCCGGGAGATCGCGCTCGCCCAGTCCGGCGGCGCCGTCACCGCCATGTACGCGTTCATCGTCATGGCCGGGCTGCTCGGCGTGGTCATCAACCTGGGCATGCGGATGCTCGAGCGCCGGGCCCTGTCCTGGCACTCGTCCGTCCGCGGAGAGGTGGCGGTATGAACATCGCCAAGAACCTGGGCTACGCCCTCGGGCTGCCCGTCCTGCTCATCCTGATCTGGTGGGCCTACACGCTGGTCTCCACCAGCTTCTACGTCCCCGAGCCGGGGGAGTTCGCGACGACGTTCGTGGACGTCTGGTTCGGGCAGCGGTTCTTCGACGACGTGCTGCCCAGCATCGGCCGGCTCCTGGTGGGGCTGGCGCTGTCCATCCTCGTGGGCATCGTGGCGGGGCTGGTGATCGGCTCCGTGCGCTGGCTGCGCAACCTGCTCGAGCCCGTGCTCGAGTTCTTCCGGGCGATCCCGCCCCCGGTGCTCGTGCCGGTGCTGATGCTGCTCATCGGCGTGAACGACCAGATGAAGGTCGTGGTGATCGTGCTGGGGTCGGTGTGGCCGGTCCTGCTGAACACCATCGAGGGCGTGCGCTCGGTCGACACGGTCATGACGGAGACCGCGCGCTCCTACGGGATCCACGGTTGGTCGCGGGTCGTCCACCTCGTGATCCCGGCGGCCAGCCCTCAGATGATGGCCGGGATCCGGCAGGCCCTGTCGATCGGCCTGATCCTGATGGTGATCTCGGAGATGTTCGCCTCGTCCTCGGGGCTCGGGTTCACCATCGTCCAGTTCCAGCGATCGTTCGCCATTCCGGAGATGTGGAGCGGCATCGCCGTGCTGGGTCTCATCGGCGTGGTGCTGGCGTTCGTCTTCCAACGTGTTGAACGCAAGGTCCTCGCCTGGTACCGGGGCCTGAAAGAGGTGGAGAATGCAGGCTGACAACGGAAGCTCGGCAGTCAACGAGAACGCATCCCGGCCCGGCACGGGCGACGTCGGCGCCGGGCGCACCGGCGGCAAGGACGTGCTGCTGTCGGTGCGCGGGCTGCAGAAGATCTATCAGAGCGAGCACGGGGACGTGGAGGCCGTCCGCAACCTCACGTTCGACCTCGGACGCGGCGAGCTGGCGTGCCTCGTGGGCCCGTCCGGCTCCGGCAAGACCACGCTGCTCAAGTGCATCTCCGGGCTCATGGCGCCGACCTCCGGCGAGGTGCTCCTCGGGGGCGAGACGGTGACCGGCCCGCCCAAGGACATGGCCGTGGTCTTCCAGGAGTACGGGCGCAGCCTGTTCCCCTGGATGACGGTCCGCGAGAACGTGGAGCTGCCCCTGAAGAACGCCAAGACTCCCCGTGACGAGCGCCGGCGGCTCGTGGCGGACGCGATCGACGCCGTGGACCTCGCCGGCGCGGACAAGAAGTACCCCTGGCAGCTCTCCGGCGGCATGCAGCAGCGCGTGGCGATCGCTCGCGCGGTGGCCTACCAGCCGAAGATCCTGCTCATGGACGAGCCGTTCGCCGCCGTCGACGCCCAGACCCGCGCCGATCTCGAGGACCTGATCCGCGACGTGTGGCACCGGATGGGCGTGACCGTGCTGTTCGTGACCCACGACATCGACGAGTCCGTCTACCTCGGAGAGCGCGTCATCATCCTCTCCAGTTCCCCGACGGTCGTCCAGGAGGATCTCGCGATCGACCTGCCGGACGAACGGGACCAGCTCACGACGCGCGGTATGCCGCGGTTCACCGAGCTGCGCGGGCACGTCTACGAGGAGATCCAGAGGGCCAAGCGCGAAGCCGGCACGAGGGCCTGACCCACCCGGCGGCCCCGCCGAGCTCAACAGAAGGAAGTGCGCCATGAGAATCCTGACCACCACGACCTCCGGCGGGACGACGACGGCCCCGCCCGGGGAGCACGGGACACCCTGCTGCCGAGGGGAGGTGCGTGGGGCGTGAGGGTCGCGGAGGCCGTGGGGCGCACCCTCGCGCTGCTGGGCGTGCGCCAGGTGTTCGGCGTCACCGGGAGCGGCAACTTCCACTTCACCAACGCCCTGATCGACGGCGGGGCCACGTTCACCGCGGCACGGCACGAGATGGGCGCCGCCTGCATGGCCGACGCCTGGTCGCGCAGCACGGGCGAGGTCTCGGCGGTCAGCGTCCACCAGGGGTGCGGGCTGACCAACGCGCTGACCGGCGTGGTGGAGGCGGCGAAGAGCAGGACCCCTGTGCTGGTGCTCTCCGGCGACACGCCGGCCTCGAACCGGACCTCGAACTTCTGGATCGACCAGTCGACGGCGGTCAGGGCTCTCGGCGTGGAGGTGGAACGGGTCCACTCCGCCGCCACCTGTGTGGAGGACGCCGTGCGCGCGTTCCGCCTGGCCCGGGACGAGCGCCGCACGGTGCTGCTGAACATGGCGCTCGACGTCCAGGAGCAGGAGGTCGAGTGGTCGGAGGAGTCGGTGCCGGCCATCGCGCCACGGATGGTCCCCGGCCCGTCGCCGGACGCGGTCACGGCACTCGCGGACCTGCTGGCCGGGGCCGAGCGGCCGGTGCTCGTCGGCGGGCGCGGCGCCCTGGGTGCGCGGGCCGAGATCGAGCAGCTGGCCGACCGGGTGGGGGCGCTGCTGACGACCTCCGCCGTGGGGCGCGGCATCTTCCACGGCAGCCCGTGGTACCTGGACGTCATGGGAGGCTTCTCGACGCCCACGACCGCTCAGCTCATCCAGGACGCCGACGTGGTGGTCGCCTTCGGGGCCGGCCTGAACCGGTGGACCACCCGCGGGGGCAAGCTGCTGGCCGGGGCACGAGTGGTCCAGGTGGACCTCAGTGCGGAGGCCATCGGTTTCCACCGGTCCGTGGAGTTCGGCGTCGTGGGAGACTCCGCCCTCGTGGCCGAGGCCGTGGGCCGGGAGCTCGAGACCCGCGGCACGCGGTCCCGTGGCTACCGCACGGAGGACGTGGCCCGGAAGATCCGCGACGGCAGCGACTGGGTCGACGTTCCGTTCGAGGAGATCAGCTCGGAGGACACCGTGGACCCCCGGTCCCTGACCATCGCGCTGAACGAGATGCTTCCCCGGGAACGCGTCGTGGTCCCCGACGGCGGGAACTTCAACGGCTATCCCGCCATGTTCCTGCAGGTGCCCGACGCGCGCGGCTACTGCCTGCCGCTGGCCTTCCAGTCCATCGGCCTGGCCCTGGCCTCCGCCGTCGGGGCCTCGCTGGCCAACCCCGACCGGTTGACGGTCGCCGGCGTCGGCGACGGTGGGTTCATGATGAGCCTCGTGGAACTGGACACGGCCGTCCGGCTGGGGCTGCCGCTCGTCGTGGTGGTCTACGACGACCACGCCTACGGGGCCGAGGTGCACCACTTCGTCCACGAGAACGCCTCGATGGAGACCGTGGAGTTCCCCGACAAGGACATCGCCGCCGTCGCCCGCGGCTTCGGGTGCACCGCGCTCACGGTGCGCCGGCTGGAGGACCTCGAGGGCGTGCGGGACTGGCTCGAGGGGGACAGGGACACGCCGCTGGTCGTCGACGCGAAGATCAGCTCCTTCCCGTCCTGGGTGCTCGCCCACACGTTCGACGACGAGTGAGGTCCCGGGGCCCCGCCGATCCCGCCGCGGCGGGGCCCCGGCCCAGCCACCTGCACGAGCCGCCCGTCCGGGGCCCGGTGCCGGTCGAAGTCGGCCATGCTGCAGGCCACCCGGGTGAGCATGCCCGTGGTCCACGCACCGCACCGCGCCGGGACGGTCGTGGCAGCGCGGGTCGGCGGTGGCGAAGTGCAGCGCCACGCACGGGGAGTCGGACCGGTCGAGCAGCCGCGTGGGCAGACCGTGGTGCTGGGCCACGCCCGGCCGGTTCCAGTCCGACTCGCCCGGGGAGGTGTCGCGCGCGGCGTACTGGCGGAAGTTGCGCAGGATGTGCGGTTCGATCCTGTCGCTCGGGTCGCCGCACAACCGGTACAGGCCGGTGTGCAGGTCCCGGGCCGCCGGCTCCGGCGCCGGACGGATCTGGGTGAACCAGGACAATGCGGCGGTCAGGAGGGCGAAGCCGATGAGGGACTCGACCGCTGCCGCCATCCGTGGCGGTGGCCGCTGTGCCGGGCGACCCACCGCACGAGGCGCAGCACGCCGTTTCTGAGCGTGCCCCGGCCGCGGAGCGGGTCAGTTGGCGAAGACGTCCAGCAGCCGGCCGTCGCCCGTCCAGAGCGCCACGGACTCCCCGCCGTTGTTGAGCACGGAGGAGGCGCGGCCGTTGTAGTACGCGTCCTCGGTGTGGGTGCCCGGGCCGGTGTGCACGCGCAGCTGCTCGCCCGGAGCCAGCTCGTAGCCCTCGCCCACGGTGAGGACGTTGCTGGCGGCGTCGCGCAGCACGTACCCGCTGACATCCACCGTGGTCCGGCCCGTGTTGGTGAGCAGCACGTGCTCGCCGGTCTCGGGCTGCACGTCGTCCCCGGGGACGTCGTTGACCGAGTCCTCGACCTGGATCCCGTTGTTCGTCGGGAACGGCCGGAGCCCGCCGAGGTAGCGGCCCGTCTGGACCGGGAAGTCGCCGGTGACCATGTCCACGCCGAGGTCGACCACGTGCTGGACCGCCTCCGGGGAGTTCACCGTGTAGACGCCCAGGTCCAGGCCGGCGGCGTCGACGCGCGCGACGCCGGCGGCGTCGAGGGTGCGGTAGTCGGTGCCCACGGAGTCCACGAACCCGGCCCACCGCTCGATCGTGGCGGCGTCCGGGACGGTGCCGGTGAGCTGCTGCAGGGGCACCTCGGGGGCCAGGTCGGAGAACGTCCGGTTGGACGCCTCGTCGAAGCCGATGACGGTGACCTTGCCCGCTCCGAGCAGCTTGGCCCAGTCCTCGTCCAGGGCCAGGGCGTCGGCGACGACCTGCTCGATGCCCGGGGAGTTCTGCGGGGACTTGATCTCGATGTAGACGCCGGTGTTGACGGTGGCGACCTTCGCGGCGTCGTCCAGGTGCGGGATCCTCTCCCCGGCGAATGTCGAGCCGAAGAAGGAGCCCGCGTCGAGCTGCTGCAGCTCGTCCCAGGTGAAGGACGTGACCGGGTCGTTCTCCCGGCCGGGGAAGACGTCCTCGACGTTCGTCGTGCGCGCGGGGGTGTTGTCGTGGAAGAGGAAGGGCACGCCGTCGGCGCTGAGCTGGACGTCGACCTCGAAGTGGTCGACGCCGGCGGCGCGGGCGTCCGTGAACCCGGGGACGGTGTTCTCGGGGGCGGTGCCGGCGGCACCGCGGTGACCGATGGCGAGGGGGCCCTCGGTCCCGGCCGGGGCTGCGACGGCGGGCAGCGCCGAACCGAGCACGGCGGCGGCGGACAGGGTCGCGGCGGCGCCGCGCAGGGTGCGGACGGAAGGAGAGGTCATGACGGTGCTCCTCTGTGCTGGGGGGACGGTGTCCCTCCAGGAAAGGGGAGCCCGGAGACCGCGAGGTCAACGCGCAGTGAAGCCCGGGTGATCTCCTGACGTCCCGCACGCCGCCGGTACCGTGGTCGCCATGGAGCCCGCCACCCTCGTCAACATCCTCCTGGTCCTGCTCTTCGTGCTGATCGGAGGTGTCTTCGCGGGCACCGAGATGGCGATCGTGAGCCTGCGGGAGAGCCAGGTCAAGCGGATCGAGCGCTCGGGCCGGAGGGGCGCCCGCGCCGCCGCGCTCGTGCGGGAGCCCAACACCTTCCTCTCCGCCGTGCAGATCGGGGTGACGGTCGCGGGGTTCTTCTCCTCCGCCTACGGCGCCTCCACGCTGGCTCCCGGCGTGGAGCCGCTGCTGGAGGGCGCCGGGCTCTCCTCGTCCGCCGCTCGCACCGTGGCCCTGGTCGGGACGACCCTGCTCATCGCCTACCTGTCCCTCGTGCTGGGCGAGCTCGTCCCGAAGCGGCTGGCCATGCAGCGCGCCGTCGGGTTCACCCGGGTCCTGGCGCCGCCCCTGAACCTCTTCGCCACGCTCATGCGCCCGGCCATCGCGGTGCTCTCGGCGTCCACGGACCTCGTGGTGCGGCTCCTCGGCGGGGATCCGCACGCCGTCACGGAGGAGGTCTCGCCCGAGGAGATCCGCGACATGGTCGTCGACACCCGCGGACTCGGGCCCGTCTCCCGCTCGATCCTCACGGACGTCTTCGAGGCCGGTGAGCGGCGCCTGACGGAGGTCATGCGGCCCCGCACCGACGTCCACTTCCTGGACGGCGCCCTGCCCGTGACCGAGGCGTACCGGATCGCGCTGTCCCTGCCCCACTCGCGCTACCCGGTCACGGGATCGGACGTGGACGACGTCGTGGGCTTCGTGCACGTCCGCGACCTCGTGCAGGCCGACGCCGACGGGGACGGGACCATCGAGCCGCCGTTGCGGACCCTGCGGGACCTGGCTCGTCCGATCCCCTTCGTGCCCGAGAGCAGCCACGTGCTGCGCACCCTGCAGCTGATGCGCCAGGGCGGCCACCACATCGCGATCGTCGTCGACGAGTACGGGGGGACGGCGGGCATCGTCACCCTGGAGGACCTGGTCGAGGAGCTGGTGGGGGAGATCTACGACGAGTTCGACACCGGGCGCCGGGAGCACGAGGACACCGTGCTGCACCGCGGCGAGGCCGTGCTCGTGGACGGCGGGCTCATCATCCAGGAGGTGCCGGAGGAGAGCGGCCTCACCATCCCGGAGGGGCACTACGAGACCGTGGGCGGATTCGTGATGGACCGGCTGGGCCGGGTGGCCCGCCCGGGCGACGTCGTCGACGTCGACGGGTACCGGCTGGAGGTCCTGGCGACGGAGGGCCCGCGCGTGGAACGGGTGCGCATCACCCGTCTGCCGGGCTCCGGCGCCCCGGGGGCGCGGCCGGCCGGGTGAACGACCGGGCGTGCGCCCCCGGGGCCGGAGCCGGCGACACCGGCCACGGACGGGATCCGGGGGAGAATGCGCACGAGAACCTGTGCTATTCATTCCCGCCCTGCCGGGGCATCCTGGAGGGACGAAGAGGCCGGTGCCTCCGGCGCGGCCTCGCGGACCTTCCAGGAGGAATCGTCATGGCCACCACAGAGTTCGTTCCCGTCTCCGGCTGCAGCGTGGGGCAGTGCTCGTTCAACCACGACCACGAGTGCTCCGCCCACGCGATCACCGTGACCGGCTCGTCCGGCCACGCCCAGTGCGGCACCTTCATCTCCCTCGGCGCCGACGGCGGCCTGCCCACCGTCCACGCCGAGGTCGGCGCCTGCCAGCGCGCCGAGTGCACGCACAACTCGCACCTGATGTGCACGGCCCACGACGTCAAGATCGGCGCGGGAGCGGACGAGGCGGACTGCCTGACCTACCAGGCGGCCTGATCCGGCCGCCGACCGACGGCGCAGCGCCCCGACGCCCCGACCCCGGGGTCCGGGGCGTCGTCGTGCCCGGGACCGGTGCCCGCGGTGCTCCCGGGAAGCGCCCGGGACTGTGCCCCGGCGCCCCGCGCGCGGGACAATGGAGGTGTCCGAGCACCGCACGAGGAGCCACGAGAGGACGGAAGGGCCATGGACGAGGAGATCCGGCTCAGCGGGGCCGATCACCCGCACGTGCCGATCCCACGGCTGGGCGAGCTCGATGCCATCTGGATCCGCAGGACCGTCCTGACCGCCGTGGCCGGGCTGGTGGTGGGGCTGCTGGCCGGGATCGCCGCGGCGCTGCTCCTGGACGAGGGAGGAAGGCTCAGCCCGGCCGAGTGGGGGCTCACGGCCGGTGGTGCCGCCCTGCTGCTCGGCGGCGTCGTCCTCTCGCTGACCCGTGCGGACGACGCGCCCCGCAACGACCTCATGGACGCCCGGGCCCGGGCGGCCAAGGGGCTGCGGATGTCCGTGCGGCGCGCCACGGTCCCGCAGGACCCCGCGCTGCGGGAGATGCAGGACTACATGGCCGTGGAGATGGTCCAGTACGTCTGGCCCATCCTGTTGAGCGTCCCGGGCATGGTGCTCGTGGTGTGGGCGATCTTCGTCCCGTTCCCAGCCGTGGTCGTCGCGCTCGTGCTCGTGGCGGTGTGGGCGGTGGTCCGTGTCAACGGGACCGTGGTGGGCCGGCGCTACTACCGGCTGCGGGGCCTCGAGTGACGGCGGTGCCGCGCGGGCGTGCGGGGCGGGTCAGCGCCGCGGGAGGCGCACGAGCTCCACGTCCGTGAGCCGGCCGGCCTCGGCCACCGCCGTCAGGTAGGTGCAGTGCGGCTGCCGCCTCCGGTCCGTGGGGGAGCCCGGGTTGAGCAGGCGCATGCCGGCCGGGGTGGTGCTGTCCCACGGGATGTGGCTGTGCCCGAAGACGAGGACGTCGAGGTCCGGGAAGGCGCGGTCCATGCGCTTCTCCCGCCCGGCCGAGGCCCCGGTCTCGTGGACCATGCCGAGGCGCACGCCCCCGATCCTCTCGCGGGCGACCTCGGGCAGCCGTTCTCGCAGCTCGGGCCCGTCGTTGTTGCCCCACACCCCCACCAGTCGTGCGGCCCGCGCCCGGAGCCGGTCCAGGGTCGCGAGGTCGACCCAGTCACCCGCGTGGAGCACCACGTCGGCCTCGTCCACCGCGCGCCAGAGCGGGTCGGGCAGATCGCGGGCGCGCCGGGGGACGTGGGTGTCGGCGATCAGCAGGAGTCGGGCCATGCACCCAGCCTCGCACGGAGACCGTCCTGGGCGCTCCGGCGGGCGCTCCCGCGGGCGCCCCGCCGGACGTCGGTCGCCGGCGGTGTCGCCGAGCGCGAACGCGGCCGCCCGGCTCTTCCCCTCGGCGGCCCGGTGGGGCCACAGTGGTGCCGGGTCACCGGCCGGGCCCACCGGCCCCCACGTCCCACCCGCCATCGCACCAGGAGGTTTCCGCATGACCGCAGACATCACCGGGAAGAAGATCGCGTTCATCGCCACGAACGGGGTCGAGGAGCCCGAACTCGCCGGGCCGTGGAAGGCTGTGCAGGACGCCGGAGGCACCCCGGTGCTGCTGTCCTCGGAGCGCGGCGCGATCACCGCGCTGCAGGGCGACTGGGACCGCGGCGGCAGCTACGAGGTCGACGGCACCCTGGCCGACGCCTCGGCCGAGGACTTCGACGCCCTGGTCCTGCCGGGAGGAACCCTCAACGCCGACACCTTGCGCGTGGAGCAGGACGCCCTGCGCCTGGTCCGGGAGTTCGACGCCGCGGGCAAGCCGATCGCCGCCATCTGCCACGCGCCCTGGATCCTCCTCGAGGCGGGGCTGGCCCGGGGGAGGCGGCTCACCTCCTACCACTCGCTCGCCACGGACCTGAAGAACGCCGGCGCGCAGTGGGTCGACGAGGAGGTCGTCGTCGACGGCAGGCTCGTGACCTCTCGCAGCCCCCGCGACCTCGGGGCGTTCAACCGGGAGGCGCTGGCGATGTTCGCCGCCTGACGCCGCGCG
>NZ_JBISWL010000004.1:0-59879 GCF_044462265.1 Kocuria rhizosphaerae | reverse complement strand
GGGCCCGCCGGTGGGGCGGCGGGGGGTCTCGGCGGCGGTGCGGGGACATGGCCCGCATCCTACAAGGACGGCACGGCCGGGTTCTTGCCGCGGCGCACCGCCCCAGCACTAGCATGAGGGCATGCGGACACTGCAGGCAGCAATCATCGACGAGATGGGCGTCAAGCCCGAGATCGACGCGCAGCAGGAGATCGAGGCGCGCGTCCGGTTCCTCTGCGACTACGTCCGGGCCAGCCGCACCAGGGGCTTCGTGCTGGGCATCAGCGGCGGCCTGGACTCCACGCTGGCCGGCCGGCTCGCCCAGCTGGCGGCGGAGAGGCTTCGCGCCGAGGGCGAGGAGGCGGAGTTCGTCGGCGTGCGACTGCCCCACCGCAAGCAGCACGACGAGGAGGACGCCCAGGCGGCCCTGCGCTTCGTCGCCGCCGACCGCACGATCACCTACGACATCGCCCCGGCCGTCGACGGCTTCGAGCACGGCTTCGAGGGCGCCACGGACCGGGAGATCTCCGACTTCAACAAGGGCAACATCAAGGCCCGCATGCGCATGATCGCCCAGTACGCGATCGCCGGCGAGCACAACTGCCTGGTGATCGGCACCGACCACGGCGCCGAGTCCGTGACCGGATTCTTCACCAAGTACGGCGACGGCGGGGCCGACATCCTCCCGTTGTTCGGGCTGAACAAGCGGCAGAACCGCCGGCTCCTGCAGGCCCTCGGCGCCGAGGAGCGGCTGTGGGCCAAGGCGCCCACCGCCGACCTGCTCGACGACAACCCCGGCCAGACCGACGAGGCGGAGCTGGGCATGTCCTACGACGACATCGACGACTACCTCGAGGGCCGGGAGATCGACGACGCCGTGGCCGAGCGGCTCGAGGCGCAGTACCTGAGGACCCGGCACAAGCGCACGGTCCCCGTCACGATCTTCGACGACTGGTGGCGTTCCTGAGCCCGTGACACCCGCCGCGGCGGCGGGGACCGCTCCCGGCGCGGCCCACGCCGCCGTTCCGGCTCAGCGGGTGACCCAGGTCCGCCCGGCGGACCAGTGGACGGTGTAGCCGTTCGAGAAGCGCTGGCGCACCTCGGCGCCGTGGGGGTACTCGTCCGTCACGGGGAAGCCGTAGCCGCGCTCGTGGCCGGCGGCCTTCCACGCCCGGCCGATCGCCCCGTACTCCTTGACGGCGCGGGATCCGGCTCCGGGGCTCCAGAGCACCTTGGTGCCACGACCCTGGCGCGTGAAGACCTGGTAGGCCCCGCCGGAGATGCCGCGCTCGTCGGTTGAGGGCAGACCGAAGTTGTGCTCGCGCCCGGCCGCGATCCACTTCCGGCCGATGGACGCGGTGTTGTGGATGACGTTCGCCCCGTGGCTCGGGGACCAGTAGATCGTCGACCGGCGTCCGTCGGCGCGCCGGAACTCCTGGTAGACCCCGCCCTCGGCCAGGCCGCCTCGCTCGGCCATGATCGGGGCCCCCACGCCCGTGGTCCCGCCGAGCTGGGCCCACTTGTTCCCGATGGCGCCGCGGACGCCGTAGGCGGGCACGGCGGAGCCGGGAACGGCCCCCTCGACCGGCTTCGCGTAGGTCCCCGGCACGGTCTGCCCGGCCGGGTAGGCGTAGTAGTAGAGGGTCACGTAGGTCTGCCAGCCGGGGCCCGCCGGTCCCGAGGTGGCGACGTGGCTGACGCCGATCCCGAGGTGGGTCAGGTCCCGGGCGAACTGGTCCGTGCCGTTGCGGGGGTAGAAGTCCAGGAGGTAGTGGGTGAGGGCCTCGACGGCGTCGGCCCCCGCGAAGGCGCCCGTGAACTGCCCCCGGCCGTAGTACTGGTCCATCCGGATCCCCCCGGCGGGCGCGCCCGCCCAGGGGTCCGGGTTGGACATCTCCTTGCCGGCCGCGGCCATGGCGTCGGCCCACCGCTGGGCGTTGCGCGAGAGCTCGGTGTTGTACGCGAGCGGCGCCCGCTTCGCCTGGCTCCGGTGGTCGTTGACGATCCTGAAGGCCTCGGCCACGTGCGCCACGGTGGTCGGGTGGGTGGCGGCGGCCGCACCCACCGGGCCGCCGACGGCGTCCTCGGCCCCGGGATCCGTGTGCTCGTCCGGCGCGACCTCCGGGACCGGCTCCTCCTCCGGCACCGGGGCGGACGCGGCGCCCCCGTGCAGGTGGCCGTCCGCCGCCGGGGCTTCGGCGCCGGCCGACTCTCCCGGGTGCATGGCGTGTGCCGCGGGCAGCCCGCCCAGGAGAAGGGCCGCTGCGGTGGACACGGTGAGGACGGTCCGGATGAGGTTCATGGGGGGGATCTCCTGCCGGGGCGTGGCTGCGCGGGGGACGGGCCAGAAGGAAATTAGCATGTGCAATCAGCCGGGGCGAGGGGCGGGCCCCAAGGCGCCGGTGGCCTGGGGCGGCGCCCGACACACGACGTCACCGGGCGCATCCGGACCCCGGCACTGCCCGCCCCGGGCAGCCGGTAACGTGGGGAGCATGAGGATCGCCACCTGGAACGTGAATTCCGTCCGCGCCCGCGCCGACCGGGTCGAGGCGTGGCTGCAGCGCTCGGACGTGGACGTCCTGGCCATGCAGGAGACCAAGACGAAGGACGAGACGTTCCCCTGGGAGCTCTTCGAGTTCATGGGCTACGACGTCGCCCACTTCGGGCTCAGCCAGTGGAACGGCGTGGCGATCGCCTCCCGGGTCGGCCTCGAGGACGTCCGGCGCACGTTCCCGGACCAGCCCGCCTTCGGCAAGCCCGGCCAGGATCCGGTCCAGGAGGCCCGTGCGATCGGCGCGACGTGCGCCGGGGTGCGCGTCTGGTCGCTGTACGTGCCCAACGGCCGCGCGCTCGACGACCCGCACATGCCCTACAAGCTCGAGTGGCTGCGCGTGCTGAAGGACCACGCCAAGCAGTGGGTGGACGAGGACCCGGCCGCGCAGGTGGCGCTCGTGGGAGACTGGAACGTGGCGCCGCAGGACGAGGACGTGTGGGACATGCAGTTCTTCCTCGACAACGGCCTGACCCACGTCAGCGAGCCCGAGCGCGCCGCCTTCCGGGCCTTCCTCGACGAGGCCGGCTACCGGGACGTGGTCCGTCCCCGCCACCCGGGCCCGGGCGTCTACACCTACTGGGACTACAAGAGCCTGCGGTTCCCGAAGAAGGAAGGCATGCGCATCGACTTCCAGCTCTACTCCCCCGCCCTGGCCGAGCGCGTCACGGACGCCGTGATCGACCGCGAGGAGCGCAAGGGCAAGGGCGCCTCGGACCACGCACCCGTCGTCGTCGAGATCGCCTGAGCCGGCCCGCATGGCGCAGTTGCTGCAGGTGGGCCGGACCTTCCGCTCGGCCACCGGGGTCCCGCACCAGTTCGCCCTCCGGGTCTACGTGCCCGCCGAGGAGCTCGACACCGTGTACGCGCCCCTGGTCCCCCGTGCCCTCTCCCCGGAGGAGGCGGGGGTCAACGAGCTGACCGAGCAGCTGGCCCGGCTGGCCGCACCGGGCCAGGACCCCCTGCCCCCGGCCGTGGAGCCGCTGTGGACGCTCCCCTTCTCCGCGGCGCCGCGGGGCAGGGACATGCTGGCCGCGGGTGTCGGGGACTTCCCGGTCTACCACCCGCCGCAGCGGCTGCGTCGCTCCCTGCGGCTCGTGGCGCTCGCCGAGGAGGAGGGCGGCCAGCCCCTGCCGACCCTGATCATCCCGGAGGATGCGGTCCGTGCGGCGGGCCGGCGGATCTCCAAGGAGCACTTCGTCCCCGTGCACGCGCGCGAGTCGGCGTTCACGGTGCCCATGGCGTGGTTCGCGCTGTTCTCGGAGCAGGACCACACCGAGAGCTTCCACCACGGCAACCGCGTCCACCGGTGCGCCGTCCCGGTCGACGTCGGGACCCGGCGGATCGTGCGGGCGGCGCAGGTGGTCGAGGACGCCGGCGGCGAGGACCTCGAGGATCTCGCCGAGGACCTCACCCACCTGGGACGCTGGCTCGGCGCGTTCTCGGCCAACTCGCTCGTGGTCCTGCACTACGGGTCCGTCGCGGACCGTTTCCAGCCGGACGAGAGCCCGCGGGACCTCCAGGACGCCGTGGAGCTGCTGGCGGCGCAGGACGCCAACGGCGCGGCGGTGGCGTTCCGCCGGCTGATGCACCGCTGGCTGCCGCTGGCGCACCTCGAGAGCGCGAACTGACCCGGCCCCGGAGGTTCCCCCCGGGGCCCGGGACGCCGCGCAGGGCGTGACGGCGTGCCCCCTCCGGGGCCGGGACGAGCTCTCGGGGCGACCCTGCGGCCGGCCGAGGGCCCTCCGCGCCCGGTCCGGCCCCACCTGTCGTTGACACGGCAAGTACGCGGGTGTTCCCTGGTGTTCGGAGCCGCGACGCCCCGAGCGGGCGGACACGCCCTCCCGGTGGCCGGTACCGGCGCCGACGACGACGAGGAGGACGCATGACCGTCCGCGGGAAGTTCTTCCTGGACAAGTCCGATCCGGGCAGCTGGCGGGCTCTCAACAAGCTCTCCCGCAGGGTCGCCTCGGCCGCGCAGGAGGCAGGGATCTCCCGGGCCGTGGTGGAACTCCTCAACGTGCGGGTCTCCCAGCTCAACGGGTGCGCCTACTGCCTCGAGCTGCACACCCGCTACGCCGTGGACGCCGGGGTGGGGCCGCAGAAGCTGTCCGTGCTGCCCGTGTGGCGCGAGACCGCGCTGTTCTCCGAGCTCGAGCGCGCGGCGCTGGCCATCGGGGAGGCCACCACGAGCCTGCCCGAGGAGACGACCCGCGTCCGGGAGCTCACGGACGCCCGCGAGCACCTGGACGACGCCCAGTACTCCGCGCTGCAGTGGGCCGCGGTCACGATCAACGCCTTCAACCGGATCTCGATCCTCTCCCGCCACCCGATCCGTCCACGCCGGGCGCCGGACGAGCGGACGGAGGACCCGGCGACCGAGGTCCCGACGACCGAGGTCCCGACGACGGAAGTCCCGGCGACCGGCAGCCCGCCGCCGGAGGCCCCGGCGACCGGCAGCCCGACAGCGGGGGCCCCGGCCCCCTCGACCGCAGGAGGACGGGCATGACGAACCTGGACGCGCACCCGCAGGAGATCCTGTGCACCGAGGCCCTGGGCGCCGGGGCCGAGCTCCTCGCCCCGCGCGACGTGCCGCTGGGCGGTCCTCGGGCGATGACCGTGCGCCGGACGCTGCCCCAGCGCCGGCGCAGCCTCATCGGCTCCTGGTGCTTCGTGGACCACTACGGCCCCGACCCCGTCTCCGAGTCCGGGGGCATGACGGTGGCCCGCCACCCGCACACGGGACTGGCCACCGTGAGCCTGCTCTTCACCGGCGGGATCGCCCACCGGGACTCCGCCGGCCACGACGCGATCGTGCGGCCGGGAGAGGTCAACCTCATGGTCGCCGGCCGAGGGATCTCCCACCAGGAGTTCTCCACCCCGGACACCACCGTGCTGCACGGGGTCCAGCTGTGGTACGCCCTGCCCGAGGCGACCCGTCACCTGCCACCGGGGTTCCAGCACCACGCCCCGCAGCCCGTCGCCGGCGAGGGCAGTGCGCTGCGGGTCTTCATCGGGTCGCTGGCCGGATCCACGTCGCCGGTCGAGACCCACACCCCGCCGCTGCTTGCGGCCCAGGTCGACCTGGAGGCCGGCGCCCGGCTGGAGCTGGATCTGGACGAGGGGTTCGAGCACGGGGTCCTGCTCGACGCCGGGGAGCTCACCGTGGACGGCGCCCCGGTGCCGGTGGACCACCTCGGCTACCTGCCCACGGGCCGGCGGTCCGTGGTGCTCGAGGCCGGACCGGCTCCGGCACGGGCCCTGCTCATCGGCGGGGAGCCGTTCGGCGAGCAGATCGTCATGTGGTGGAACTTCGTGGGCCGCAGCCACGACGAGGTCGTGGCCTACCGGGCGGCGTGGCAGGCCGAGATCGGCGCCGAGCCGGCCCCGGCACCGGCCGGGGACGCCTATCCGGACGGCGCCCCGTTCCCGCGCTTCGGCCCCTATCCCGAGGGTCAGCCCGCGCCGCTGCCGGCGCCGGCCCTGCCCACCGTCCAGCTGCGCCCTCGCGGCTGATCCCGACCGCCACCGACCCAGGAGCACGCCGTGCCGACCGATCCCGCCATCACCGTCCGGAACAATCCCGACCACGGGCGCTACGAGCTCCTGGACGGGGACGCCGTGATCGGCGCGACCTACTGGATCCCCTACGACGCGGCCGGCAGAGCCCAGCGGATCTTCTACCACACGACCGTCGACGACGCCTACGGCGGGCAGGGACTGGCCTCCAGGCTCGCCCGGGAGGCCCTGGACGACACGCTCGCCGCGGGTCTGGAGTTCGTGCCGGTGTGCCCCTACATCAAGAAGTGGCTGGGCAAGCACCCCGCGTACCCGGCCGCAGCCGTGCGGCCCGAGCACCTGGCCGTCGTCCCCGAGCTCCCCAAGTAGGAGCCGCGGGGGCCCGGGACCCCGCGGACGGCGGGCCGGGTCGGCAGGACGCAGCCGCTCACGGGGCCGGCTCCACGGGCCCGCCGGTGCGGCAGGACTCGACGCAGGCCAGGGCGATCCGCAGCGCCTGGCGCGCGTCGGCCACGCCGGGACCCTCCACCGGCCCGCCGCGGGCGGCGTCGGCGAAGACCTGAAGCTCCGCCGAGTACGCCCCGCGCATCGACCGGGTCTCGTGGCGGACCGTGTCGGCGGTGAGGCCCTCGGGACCGTAGCAGCGCATGCTCGACGCCTCGAGCCGCCCCACGGTGACCATGCCGCCGGTCCCGAAGACCTCCGCCCGGGTGTCGTAGCCGTAGGCGGCCGAGCAACCGGCCTCGGCCGTGGCGATCGCCCCGTTGTCGAAGCGGACGGTGACGACGGCGGTGTCCAGCAGCCCGGCGTCCTCGACGTCCGGGGCGACGTGCGAGGCCACCGCGTGCACCTGGACGGCCCGCGCCCCGGGGTTCAGGAAGTTCAGGATGTCGAAGTCGTGGATCAGCGTGTCCAGGAAGATCGTCCACGGCGCCACGGCCGTCGGGTCGGCCGGACCCGGGTCCCGCGTGACGGACCGCAGCAGCCGCGGCCGCCCGATCCGCCCGGACCCGACGGCCCGCCGCGCCTCGGGGAAGCCGTCGGCGAAGCGGCGGTCGAAGCCGACCTGGAAGACGACACCGTGGGCCTGCACGGCCTCTTGGACGCGGTCGATCTCCCCCATCGTCAGGCCTGCCGGCTTCTCGCAGAAGACGGCCTTCCCCGCGGCCGCGGCCTGCTCGACCAGGCCCGCGTGGAAGGGGGCCTGGGCGGTGATCACGATGGCCTCCACCTGGTCGTCGGCCACCACCCGGCCCGGGTCGGTGTACGCCGCGGGCACGCCCAGCTCCTCCGCCAGCCGCGCCGCGACCTCCGCCGCAGGGTCGGCGACGGCGACGAGCCGGACGCCGGGGACGAGCAGCTCGGCGTGGCTGGACCCGATGCGGCCGGCGCCGATCTGCCCGATGTTCAGGGGACGTGGTCCGGGCACGGAGCTCTCCTTCGGGTGGGCGCGACGGGTCGTCGCGGATCCGGTGGTCGAGATCATGCCGGACGCTAGTACCGATCGGCCGGGGTGTCCACGGCACCGTCCGCGCCGACCGCCGCGTTCCGCGCCACCCGCCGTCGTAGGCCATGATGGAGGGCCCGGCGGGACCGCCGGACGGGACCGAGGAGGATCAGCCATGACGACGTCGAGCACCCCCGCCGGGGACGGACGGTCCGCGGTGGTCTGGAGCGAGCTGCGCCCCGGCGACCAGGTGGAGGCCCTGCAGGAGGGGATCGTCCTGCACCGCGGGAGCGTGGAGGAGACCCTCCCCCACCTGGGCGTCGTGTGGATCCGCGAGGTCGGGACCGGTGCGCGGAAGATCCTCAGCGCCGGCGACGACATCGATCTGCGCCGCTGCTGATCCGGCCGCCGAGCGCGCGGGCCGCATCCCGTTCGCCGGCCCGGACGGTCCGGGGCGGGCCCGCCGCGTGTCCGGCGGCGGCCGCGGGGAGACACCGCCCGGCGCACCGTGCCCGGCGGTGGGACCGGGCCCCGGTCACTGCGCGGGGACGGGCTCCGCGGGGGTGGGCTCGGAACAGTGCCACCGGATCCAGTCCTGGACCGGGACCAGGGTGCGCTGGAGGTCGGCGAGCTCGGCCGGCTGCACCGAGCCGCCCGCGGACCGCAGGGCGGCCACCGCGTCCTCGAACGCGGGGCGCAGCTCCCCGGGCATCCCGTCGACGAGCTGCTGGACCGACACGGCGGTCTGCTCGGGGTGGTACCGGGGGTCCGCCTCGTCGGTGGACAGCGGGACGAGGGTGAGCGCGGTGTAGGCGGTCGCCACCTCGAAGCACGTGCGCGGCCCCGGGGCGGGCCCGGGCGAGACCGTGGTCGGCGCGGGCTCGGGGGTCATCGACTCCAGGACGAGTCCCGGCGGCTCCTGGTCGGTGCCGCACGCGGTGAGCGCGAGCAGGAGCAGGGCGGCCAGTGCCGGCACTGCTCCGCGCGGGCTCGGTCGACGGGGACGGCGGATCACGGGGTCCAGCGTAGGCACGCAACCTCGGCGCAGGCTGGCAGGAGACCGCGTCCTCGCCGGTCCGGGCACGAAAAAACCGCCGGCCCCTGGGTGGGACCGGCGGTTTCCGCGGTGGCTCCGACCGGCGTCGATCCGGTGACCTTACGATTTTCAGTCGTACGCTCTACCAACTGAGCTACAGAGCCCCGGCACATCCGGTGGGGATATGCCGCGACGGCGCAACATCTTCCGATGTGAACGCCGCCCGAGCGACCCTGACGGGACTTGAACCCGCGACCTCCGCCGTGACAGGGCGGCACGCTAACCAACTGCGCTACAGGGCCTTGCTGTTTCCAACGAGGATTGATCTTACCAGCATTCCTCGGCGGTTGTGCAAATCGGTGGGACCCCCACCCCTCGCGTACCCCCAACGGGATTCGAACCCGTGCCGCCGCCGTGAAAGGGCGGTGTCCTAGGCCGCTAGACGATGGGGGCCAGGACGCCCGCGTCGACGGCCACGACCTCGGCGACCGCGACACGGGAGAAACCGTGACCAGCTTAGAGGTTCGCCGGGAATCTGCACAATTCCGGCGGCGGGACGGGGCCGGGGCCCGTGCGGTAGGAATGGAGGGTGATCGAGATGACGCCCGAGGAGTTCGACGCCGCCGTCGACGACGCCGTCGACCTCATCCCGGACGACCTCTTCCGGGCGATGGACAACGTGGTGATCCTCGTCGAGGACGAGCCCCCGGAGCACTCCCCCGACCTGCTCGGCCTCTACGAGGGCGTGCCCCTCACCGCCCGGGACGGAGGCTGGGGGGCGGGCTCCCTGCCGGACCGGATCCTCGTCTTCCGCGGGCCGCTGCAGCGCATGTGCCGTGCCCGGGACGAGCTCGTGGAGGAGATCACCGTGACCGTGATCCACGAGGTGGCCCACCACTTCGGGATCGACGACGACCGGCTGCACGAGCTGGGCTGGGCCTGACCCGGCCGCTCAGGCGTCCCAGGGGTGGAAGTCGTCCAGGTCGAAGTTCTTCCGGGTCTCGATCCGCTCGTCGTAGCGGTCCGGGACCACCAGCACCGGACCGGCCGCGTTGTGCAGCACCCCCTGGGAGGTGGAGCCGAGCAGCATGCCGGCGAACCCGCCGCGTCCCCGGGTGCCGAGCACCACGAGGCGGTTCCGGCGGGTCTGCTCCACGAGAGCCTGGACCGGGGCGCCGTCCGCGAGTTCCGCGTCGATCTCCAGGTCGGGGAACCAGCTCTTGAGCCAGGCGACACCGCCGCGCAGGGCCCGCGCGACGTCGTCGTGCATCACCTCGAAGTCCACCGCCGTGGGCATCCAGGCGAGCGCCCCGCTCACCGGCGGGAGGGCGCACACGACGCTCAGCGGCACGCCGAGCAGGCGGGCCTCCTCCGCGGCGTAGAGCATGGCCGCCCGCGCCTGGTTGGAGCCGTCCGAGCCGACGACCACCCGGTCCACGACGGCGTGGGTGCTCCTGACGTCCTCGGCGCGCAGGTGCTCGCGCGACCACGGCAGCGGCACGACCCCGGTGGGGCAGCGGGAGTGGGCGGGTACCGCCGTCGAGACGGTGCCGAGCAGCCGGCCGAGCAGCCCGCCGCGGCCCCTCGAGCCGAGGACCAGCAGCTCCGCCGTCCGGCTCAGTTCCAGCAGGGCCCCCGAGGGGTCCCCGGTCTCCACCGTGGCCCGCAGCTCGACGCCGACGTCCCGCACCTGGTCCGCGGCGTGGTCCAGCAGCTCCTGGACGCCCCGGGTGAGCGCGGCCTCGTCGACGGTGGCGTACCCGGTGTCGAAGCCCGACCCGGAGAACACGGGCAGGCTGTACGCGGTGACCAGGCGCAGCGGACGGTCGCGGCGGCGGGCCTCACGGGCCGCCCAGCGCAGGGCGCCGAGGCTCTGCTCCGACCCGTCGATGCCCACGACGATCTCTCCGGTGGCGTCCAGGGACCGCTGCGCCTCGCTGCCGGGCAGCAGGCGGTGGCGCATCGCCTCCTCCCCCAGGCTGGGGTCGTGCCGGTCGTCCCGGTCCGGGGACGGGTGGTCGGTCATGGTCCTGCCTCCTGTGCGCGGGTCGGTCGGCGCGGCTCCGTTCCGGCCGCGGACGTCGCCTCCGATGGTACGCGCGGACCGGCGCGGCACGGGGTCCGCACCCGCGCCGGGAGTGAGAAGATGGGACGGCACCGCGCACCCCGCCTCGAGGAAGGACGGTCCCGGACATGAACGAGGCCTCGTCGCCCGACACGCTGCCCGGGGAGACCACCGCGCAGGAGTGGACCACGTGGGGCCGGACGCACTCCGTGACCCCGCGGCACGTCCTGCGCCCCTCCTCCGTCCCGGAGCTCGCCGAGGGCGTCGCCGCCGCCGCGCGCCGCGGCCTGGGCGTGCGCGCGGTCGGCGCGGGATGCAGCTTCTCGGCCCTGCCGCTGGCACCGGACGTCCTGGTGGACCTCCGAGACCTCTCCGGGGTGCCCGACGTGGACGTGGAGGGGCAACGGGTCACCGTCCTGGCGGGAACCAGCATCCGGGAGCTGAACGAGGAGCTCGACGCGGTCGGCCTGGCCGCCACGAACCTCCCCGACAGCGACTGGCAGACGATCGGCGGCGCGATCGCGACCGGCACCCACGGCACCGGGCTGGGTTTCGGCTCGCTCTCCGCCCAGGTCGAGGCGCTGACCCTGGTCACGGCCCGAGGCGAGCTCCTCGAGTGCTCGGAGCAGGAGCGCCCCGAGCTGTTCCAGGCCGCGCGCACGGGCCTCGGCGCCCTCGGTGTGGTCGCGAGCGTGACCCTGGCCTGCGAGCCCTCCTTCCGGCTGCACGCCGCGGAGATCCGGGAGCCCCTCGGCCAGCTCGTGGACACCCTGGGGAGCCGGATGGCCGGGGCCGACCACTTCGAGTTCTTCTGGATGCCCGGAACCCCCAGCGCGCAGACGCGGATCCTCACCCGGCTGCACAAGCTTCCCGAGTCCTACACCCGCCCGGGCTCGCCCGTGGCCCGCACCGTGCGCCGGCTCGACGACGCCCTGCTGCGCAACACCCTCACCGCCGGGCTCAACCAGCTGGCCACCGTGCTGCCCCGCTCGACCCCCGGCCTCAACCGGTTCGACGCGCTGACCAACAGCCCACGGCAGTACAGCGACCTCTCGTTCCGGGTGTTCACCGTGCCACGCCGGGTGCGGTTCGTCTCCACGGAGTACGCGGTGCCCGTCGAGGAGCTCGCCACCGCGTTCCGGGCGCTGCAGACGCTCATCGAGCGCCGCGGCTACGCCTTCTCGCTGCCCGTGGACGTGCGCTGCTCCCCCGCCGAGGACCCCTGGCTCTCCCCCGCCCACGGCCGGGAGACCGGCTGGATCGCCCTGCGGCAGTACTGGCGGCGCTACGACCCGAAGGTCTTCGCCGCCGCGGAACAGGTCTTCCTCGCCCACGGCGGCCGGCCCCACTGGGGCTGTGTCCACACGCAGGACGCCGAGTACCTGCACTCGGTGTACCCGCGGTTCCAGGACTTCCTCGACGTGCGGGCGCAGGTGGATCCCGACGGCGTCTTCCTCAACGACCACGTGCGGCGCCTGCTGGCCCTCTGACCGCGAGGGGTCCCCTTCAGACCTCCGGCACGACGATTCCCCTTCAGACGGGCCACCTCGGCGGTGGGAAGCCGCAGGTCCGGACCCTTCGGCGGCACGAGGTGCGCGCTCGACGCTGGTCGGCCGGGGTCAGCGGTGTCGGAGGACCGGCACAGCGGTGGTAGCCGGGTCGAGGGCCGGGCAGGTGTGCGGGACGTCGCCGGGACAGCCGATGCAGTCGCCGGGCCCCGGCTCCACCATGGCCGCCCCGGGCGAACTCGACGACCGTGGCGTGCGGGCCGCCTTCATCCCGGCCCCCACCCGAGGCTTCGGCCGGTGGACACCCCGCCCGCCCAGGCTCGTCCTCCGTCGGCGACCCCGCGCCTGGATGCCGCCGAGGCCGCGAGAGGTGCGTGCACAGAGACCCGTTCAGATTCTGTGGCATCTCGACGTGCCGCGAGGGGTCGCGTCCTGAGCCGCACCGACCCCGAGGGGGCCCGTCCGAACGCGATGCACGACGCATTCGGCTCGGACGGGCCCCCTCGGCGGTGGGAAGACGCGGATCACGGCCCCTCGGCGGCGGGCGGCGAACCGCGTTCGGCGCCGGGCCGGGTCCCCCTTCAGACCGGCGAGGAGACCGGCTCGGCCACGCCCTCGCGGGAGACGCTGACCATCTCCTCGCGCTCGACCACCTTGACCCGCTCGCGCGGGTTGCCCTCGACGTCGTGGGAGGACTGTCCGAGTCCCTGCTCGTACTCGTCGAGGGCCAGCCACCCCTGCCACGTCGTGTACTCGACGCCGCGGGCCTCGAGCACCTCGTTGACGGACTCGGGCTCGGGGCGCGTGGCGCCCGGCAGCACCGGACGGTCCTCGAGCAGGTGGGTCACGGTCTCGAGGGCGTCGGACTTCGTGGCGCCGATCAGCCCGACCGGACCGCGCTTGATCCACCCGGTCGCGTAGAGCCCGTGCAGGACGGTGCCGTCCTCGGTCAGGACGCGGCCCTCCACGTTCGGGATCACGCCGCGGCCGTCGTCGAACGGCAGCTCGGGCAGGCGGGAGCCGAGGTAGCCCACCGCGTGGTAGACGGCCTGGACCGGGTGGTCGACGAGCTCGCCGGTCCCCGACACGGAGCCGTCGCCGTTGAGCCGGGTGCGCTCCATGCGCAGGCCCGTGACCTTGCCGTTCTCGCCGAGCACCTCGCGGGGGCTCTGCAGGAAGTGCAGGTGCAGGCGGCGGGAGGCGGTCTTCGGCGAGTCGTCGGCGCGCCACTTCTCGAGCGTCTTGACCATGACCTTGATCTGGTTGTTCTCGGCGATGGCCTGCTCGGAGCCCTCGTCGTACCGGAAGTCCTCGTCGTAGACGACGATGTCGACGTCGCGCGACTTGGCGAGCTCGCGCAGCTCCAGCGGCGTGAACTTCACCTGGGCGGGGCCGCGGCGGCCGAAGATGTGCACGTCGGTGACCGGGGAGGCCTTCAGGCCCTGGTAGACGTTGCCGGGGATCTCGGTGACGAGCATGTCGTCGGCGTGCTTGGACAGCACGCGGGCGACGTCGAGGGCCACGTTGCCGTTGCCGATGACGGCGACCTCCTTGGCCTCCAGCGGCCAGGTCCGCGGGAAGTCCGGGTGGCCGTCGTACCAGGCGACGAACTCGGCGGCGCCGTGGACGCCCTCGAGGTCGTTGCCGGGGATGTTCAGCGGTGCGTCGTAGACGGCACCGGTCGCGAAGATCACGGCGTCGTAGTGGGCGCCGAAGTCGGCCAGCGTGAGGTCGCGGCCGAACTCCACGTTGCCGAAGAAGCGGATGTCGCCGCGGCCGAGGATGGAGCGCAGCGCGGTGATGATGCCCTTGATCCGCGGGTGGTCGGGGGCCACGCCGTAGCGGATCAGCCCGAAGGGGGTCGGGTAGCGGTCGAACAGGTCGATGCTGACCTCGAGCTCCCCGCTCTTGACGGGCTCGGACTTGGTGAGCATGTCCGCGGCGTAGATGCCGGCCGGGCCGGCGCCGATCACGGCGACGCGCAGGGGGCGGGTGGTGGTGTCAGCCACTGGGTTCCTTTCGATTGCGCGCACGGTGTGCACCGCGCGCATCGTAGACCGGGTCCAATTTTAGTGAATCTGTCGCAGAGTCCGCTGTGTGCCGGGTCACGACCGGTGGCCCAGCAGGCCCCGCCCGCGCAGCAGACGGCGCTCCACGGGGTTGAAGAACAGCAGCTCCACGAGGATGCCGACGGCGAGGATCGCGAGCACCGCGACCATCACCACGGCCATGTCCGACACGGTCCGGCCCTGTGCGAGCAGGGAGCCGAGACCGAAGCCGATGGAGCCGCCGATCGCGATGAGCTCGGCGCCCATGAGCGAGCGCCACGAGAACGCCCAGCCCTGCTTGAGCCCCGCCACGTAGCCGGGCAGCGCGGCCGGCAGCACGATCCTGCTCGCCATCGTCCAGCCGGAGGCCCCGAGCACGTGGCCGGCACGGCGCAGCTGGGGCGGGATCTGGTCCACCCCCGCGAGCATGCCGTTGACGATCGAGGGGACGGCTCCCATGAGCACCACGAAGTACACCGTGGCGTCGGAGAGCCCGAACCAGATGATCGCCGCGGGCACCCACGCGACGGAGGGCAGCACCTGCAGCCCGGAGATGAGCGGTCCGACGGCGTTGCGCAGCCCCTGCCACTGGGCCACGAGCAGGCCCAGCGGGGTGGCCACGGCCACCGCGATGAGGAACCCGCTGATCCCGCGCCACAGGCTCGTGCCGAGGGCACCGAGCACCGTGCCGTCGGAGAGCAGCACCACCGTCTCGCGGGCGACGTCGAGCGGCCCCGGCACCACGTCCGGGCGGGGTCCCACGACGGCGACCAGCAGCTGCCACAGCAGCAGCGCGAACAGCAGGGCCACGACCGGCGGCGCCACCTTGGTGCGCAGCACGTCGGCCACGGGGGTCCGGCGGGTGCGCTCGGTCTGCAGCGCGTCCAGGCCGGCGAGCTCGTCGCCCGCCGCGGCCGGAGCGGCGGCCCGGGCCGGCGCGGGGTCCGGCGCAGCGTCCGGGCCCCGGTGTGCGGCGGACCGGGGATCGCCCGCGGGAGCCGCCCCGGGTGCCGGCGCCGAGGGAACGCCCGAGGCAACGGGCGCCTCCGCGGGGTCGACGGCCGGGCGGGTGCCGAGCACGGCCGGCGGCACCCGCAGGGCTGCGGTGTCATCGCGCATGGCGGCTGATCTCCTCCCGGAGTCGTCCGGTGATGGTGCGGGTGAGCTCGCCGAGGGTCTCGTCGAGCGACTGGGCGTTTCCCTCGAAGCCGTAGGCGTCCGGGTCCTTCCAGGGGCGGGTGTCCCACTCCTGGACGATCCGCCCGGGCCGGGAGGACATCAGCAGCACCCGCTGGCCGAGGCGCACGGCCTCGCCCACGTTGTGGGTGATGAACACGATCGTGCGGCCAGTGGCCCGCCAGATGCGCAGGAGCTCGTCGTGCAGGAGGTCCCGCGTGATGGCGTCCAGGGCCGAGAACGGCTCGTCCATGAGCAGGACCTCCCGCTCCTGGGCGAGCGCCCGGGCCAGGGCCACGCGCTGGCGCATGCCGCCGGAGAGCTCGTGCGGGCGCTTGTCCCCCGCGTGCTCGAGCCGCACGAGCCGCAGCAGTTCCTGAGCGCGCTCCGTGCGCCGGCCCCGGGGCACGCCGCGCAGTTCGAGCGCCAGTTCCACGTTGCGGCGCGCGCTCAGCCACGGGAACAGCGCGGCGTCCTGGAACATCAGGGCGGCGCCCTCGGCCGGAACGGTCACGGACCCGCCGCTGGGCCGCTCCAGGCCCGCCACGATGTTGAGCAGCGTGGACTTCCCGCAGCCGGACGCGCCGAGCAGGGCCACGAACTGTCCCCTCTCCACGGTCAGGTCCACGTCCTCGAGGACGGGGCCGTCCGCCGCGTCGAAGCTCTTGCTGAGGCTCTCGAGCCGGATCGCCGTCACGGTCGTGCCCCCTCGTCCCCGGCCGGGGCCGGGTCCTGGGCGGGAGCCGGTGCCTGGGCGGGAGCCGGGTCCTGGGCGGGAGCCGGTGCCTGGGCGGGAGCCGGGTCCTGGGCGGTCGCGCGCACGCGGTCCAACAGCCGGGTGTCCACGAGCCCCTCGAGGGAGGCGTCCTGCGTGGTCCCGGCGGCGACGGCGTCCGCGAGCAGCGTGGGGTACGTCCGGAGCAGCGGGTCCACGGTCCACTCGAGCGCGCCGAGCGCGCCCACGAGCGAGCTCTGCGGCAGGGGCTCCGTGCCGGCCTGCTCGAGCGCGGCGTTGAGGGTCCCCGCCGTCGTCACGGGGTCGTCCTCGTGGGCGTGGAGCCAGTCCACCGAGCGCTGCAGGCCGCGGACCAGCTTCTCCACGGTCTGCGGGTGCTGGGCGAGGTAGTCCCGGCGCACCACGAGGACCGTGGTCGGGTACCGGCCGTCCTGCCACAGCTCCCGCTCGTCCACGAGCACCCTGGCGCCCTCCTCCTGCACGGCCCGGGTGGCCCAGGGCTGCGGCAGCCAGCCGCCGTCGATCTGGCCCTGGCGCAGCATCTGCAGGGTCTGGCCGTTGGGCATGGGGGTGATGGCGACGGCACGGTCGCCGTCCCCGTCCGCATCCCAGCCGTGCTCGGCGAGCCACGTCCGCAGGGCCACGTCCTGGGTGCCCCCGAACTCGGGGGTCGCGAAGGAGCGGCCCGCGAGGTCGTCCGCGCCGGCCACGTCGCTCGAGACCACGAATTGGGCGCCGCCGGAGGCCGCACCCGCCACGATCGCCAGGGACTGCCCGTCGGACTGCACGTAGGAGTTGATCGCGGGGTTCGGGCCGACGAACGCGGCGTCCAGCGTCCCCGCGTTCATGGCCTCGATCGCGGTGGGCCCGCTGCCGAAGACCTGCGGGGACAGCTCGGTGCCGCCCAGCTCCTGGGCGAGGATCCCCTCGTGCACCCCGACGAGGGCCGGGGCGTGGGTGAGGTTGCCGAAGTAGCCCAGGCGCAGCTGCCCGGCGTCGGAGGTCTCGACCGCCGCGGCCTCCCACGCCGAGAACGTCCCGTTGACGCGCAGGGCGGTCGCCGTCGCCGTCAGGGCGGCGAGGAGCAGGAGGGCCGCCAGCACCAGCGGCCAGCCCGCCCGGCGACGGCCCGTGGCGGGGCGCCCGCCCTCGCCGGCCGTCACCGTGGTGAGGGCCGGCGGCTGCTGCCGCCCCACCTCAGGCGTCCCGCACGAGCCCGGCGGCGAGCGTGTTGCCCGTGGCGGGGTCGACGACCAGGAAGGCCCCGGTGCGCCGCAGCCGGTCGAACGGGTCGACGGGCAGCGGGGAGGCCAGGCGCAGCCGCACGCGGCCGATGTCGTTGAGCTCGAGCGTCGAGGCGTCCTGCAGCTCGAGCTCCTCCAGGTCCAGCCGGCCCTCGAGCTCCGTGACCATGGCCTGGACCGTCGCGGCGCCGTGCTTGACGAGCACGCGGGCGCGCGGCTGCAGCGGACGCTCCCCCAGCCAGGCCAGGGAGGCCACGAGGTCCCGGGTGGGCTCGGGCAGCTCGTCGTCGGCACTCGCCACGAGGTCCCCTCGGGCGATGTCGATGTCGTCGGCCAGCCGCAGGGTCACGGACAGCGGCGCGGCGGCCTCCGTGAGCTGCTCGCCGGGCAGGGGCGCGCCGGGCGCGGACGCGGTGCCGGCCACGTCGATGCCGGTGACCGTGGTGCGCCGGCCCGCGGGCAGGACCACGACCTCGTCGCCGACCGCGACGGTGCCCGAGGCGATCTGGCCCGCGTAGCCGCGGTAGTCCCACAGGGCCTCGGCGTCCAGACCCGGGGCCGTGCCGCCCTGGGGGCGGATCACGTACTGCACGGGGAACCGGAAGGGGCGTGCGGTGCCGCGCCCGGACTCGTCGACCGTGGGGAGCTCCTCGAGCACCCGCAGCAGCGGCCGCCCGGTGTACCAGGGGGTCCGCTCGGAGCGGTCCACCACGTTGTCGCCCTCCAGCGCCGAGACCGGCACCACGTGCACGTCCTCGACCCCGAGGCGGGCCGCGACGTCGCGGGCGTCGGCGGCGACCCGCTCGAAGACCTCCCGGTCGTAGTCCACGAGGTCGATCTTGTTCACGGCGACGACGACGTGGGGCACGCGCAGCAGGGCGGTGACGGCCAGGTGCCGGCGGGTCTGCTCGACCACGCCGTGCCGGGCGTCCACGAGCAGCACGACGGCGTCGGCGGTCGAGGCGCCGGTGACGGTGTTCTTCGTGTACTGCACGTGCCCGGGGCAGTCGGCCAGGATGAACGAGCGGCGGTCGGTCGCGAAGTAGCGGTAGGCGACGTCGATCGTGATGCCCTGCTCGCGCTCGGCGCGCAGGCCGTCGGTCAGCAGGGCGAGGTCGAGCCGGCCGGTGCCGCCGCCGAAGCCGCGCTCGGCGGAGGTGCGGCCCACGGCCTCGAGCTGGTCGGCGAGGATCGCCTTGGCGTCGTGCAGCAGGCGGCCCACGAGCGTGGACTTGCCGTCGTCCACGGACCCGGCGGTCGCGAAGCGGAACAGCGACCCGGGATCGATGGTGGACGCGTGCTCGGGGGACGGCGCGGCGGTGCTGGGGGAAGTCATCTCTAGAAGTACCCGTCCTTCTTGCGGTCCTCCATGGCGGCCTCGGAGATCCTGTCGTCCGCGCGGGTGGCCCCGCGCTCGGTGAGCGTGGACACGGCGACCTCGGCCACCACGTCGGAGACGGTGCGCGCCCCGGAGAGCACGGCACCGGTGCAGGACATGTCACCCACGGTGCGGTAGCGCACCGTCCGGTGCTCCACGGCCTCGGCCCCGGTCGGCGCCGAGAACTCGCCGACGGCCATCCACATCCCGTCGCGGCGGAACACCTCGCGCTCGTGGGCGTAGTAGATGGGCGGCAGCTCGATGTTCTCGCGCTCGATGTAGCGCCAGATGTCCAGCTCGGTCCAGTTGCTGATCGGGAACGCCCGCACGTGCTGGCCCGGGGTGTGCCGGCCGTTGTACAGCGTCCACAGCTCGGGGCGCTGGTTGCGCGGGTCCCACTGGCCGAACTCGTCGCGCAGGGACAGGATCCGCTCCTTGGCGCGGGCCTTGTCCTCGTCACGGCGGCCGCCGCCGAAGACGGCGTCGAACCTGTTCTCCGCGATGGCGTCCAGCAGCGGCAGGGTCTGCAGCGGGTTGCGGGTGCCGTCGGCGCGCTCCAGGAGCCGGCCGTCGTCGATGTAGTCCTGCACGCTCGCCACGACCAGGCGGATGCCCAGCCGCTCCACCGTGCGGTCCCGGAAGTCGAGGACCTCGGGGAAGTTGTGCCCGGTGTCCACGTGCAGGACGGGGAACGGGATCCGCCCCGGCCAGAAGGCCTTGGCGGCCAGGTGCAGCATGACCACCGAGTCCTTGCCGCCGGAGAAGAGCATGGCCGGGCGGTCGAACTCCGCCACGACCTCCCGCAGGATGTGGATGGACTCGGCCTCGAGGGCGTCGAGGCTGCTGTGCACGCCGGCCTCGGGGTGGGCGCCGGGGACCGGGGTGGTGTCGGGTGCGCTCAGGGTCGCGCTCACGGGTGCCTCCGTCGTCGTTTCGCTGATGGGTGCGCTCACAGGTGGATGCCGCACTCGGTCTTGTCGTTGCCGGCCCAGCGACCCGCGCGCGGGTCCTCCCCGGGCGCGGTGGGACGGGTGCAGGGGGCGCAGCCGATGGAGAGGTAGCCCTCGGACATCAGCGGGTTCACGGGGACGCCGTGCTCCTGCGACCACTCGACCAGGTCGTCCAGCGTCCACCGGACCATGGGGTTGACCTTGACGAGCTTGTGGGTCTCGTCGAACGTCACCATGGGCGCGTTGGTGCGGGTCCAGGACTCGTCGCGGCGCACGCCGGTGAACCACACCTCGTAGCCCTCGAGCGACTTCTTCAGCGGCTCCATCTTGCGGATCGAGCAGCACCGGGCCGGGTCGGTGGCGAAGAGGTCCTTGCCGATCCGCTCGTCCTGCTCGGCCACGGTCAGCTCCGGGAGCACGTCCACGACGTTGATCTCGAGCATGTGCGCCACGGCGTCGCGCGTGCCGATCGTCTCGGGGAAGTGGTAGCCGGTCTCCAGGAAGAGCACGTCCACGCCGGGCAGCTGCTCGGCCACCAGGGCCGGGAGCACGGCGTCGGCCATCGAGCAGGCCACCGCGACCTCGGAGAGGTCGAAGTTCTCGGCGACCCAGCGGATCGCCTCCTGCGTGGAGGCCTCGCCGGAGGCGGGCACGCGGCCCTCGGCGTCCAGCTCGGCGTGCAGCGCGGCCGCGCCGGCGGCGGCCAGGGCACGCAGCTGCGTCTCGTCGCGCAGCCCGGTGCGTGCGCTCGTGTCGGTGGTGGTCATACGAGTTCGGTCTCCTCGACCCGGAGGGTCCACTCGGCGAAGGTCTCATCGGTCGTGCGCTGGTCCAGGAACCGCCGGACCAGCCGCTCCACGTAGTCGGGCAGCTCGTCGGAGAACACCTTCAGGCCGCGCACGGTGCGTCCCAGGCCGGCCTCGGCGCGGTCGTCCTGGGCGAGCCCGCCGCCCAGGTGGACCTGGAAGCCGGGCTTCTGACCGCCGTCGTCGGTGGGCAGCAGCTGGCCCTTGAGCCCGATGTCCGCCGTCTGGATGCGGGCGCAGGAGTTGGGGCAGCCGTTGACGTGCAGGGCCAGCGGGTGCGGCAGCTCGACGTCGGCGAGGCGGCGCTCCAGCTCGTCGATCGTGTCGGAGGCCGTCTGCTTGGTCTCGACGATCGCGAGCTTGCAGTACTCGATGCCGGTGCACGCCACGGTCGAGCGGCGGAACGCGGAGGGCCGCGCCTGCAGGTCCAGGGCGTCGAGGTCGGCGACGACGGCCTCGACGTCGGCCTCCTCGATGTCGAGCAGCACGAGCTTCTGGTGCGGGGTGGTCCGGAGCCGGTCGCTGCCGTACTTGGCCATGACGTCGGCCAGGGCGAGCAGCTTCTGCCCGGAGACGCGGCCCACGCGGGGGGCCACGCCGATGTAGAAGCGGCCGTCCTTCTGCCGGTGCACGCCGATGTGGTCCCCGGGGGTCGCGGACTTCGCCGGCGCCGGGCCGTCGGCCAGCTCGTAGCCGAGGTACTCGTCCTGCAGCACCTGCCGGAACTTCTCCGGCCCCCAGGCCTGGACCAGGAACTTCAGGCGGGCGCGGTTGCGCAGCCGCCGGTAGCCGTAGTCGCGGAAGATGCCCGTGACCCCGGCCCAGACCTCGGGGGCCTGCTCCTCGGTCACGAAGGCGCCGAGCCGCTTGCCCAGGAACGGGACCACGGACAGCGCGCCGCCGACCCACAGGTCGTAGCCGGGGCCCAGCTCGGGGTGGACGACGCCCACGAGCGAGATGTCGTTGATCTCGTGCACGACGTCGAGGGACGGGTGCCCGGTGACCGCGGACTTGAACTTGCGCGGCAGGTTGGAGAACTCCGGGGAGCCGATGTAGGTGGCCTTGATCTTCTCGATCACCGGGGTGGGGTCGATGATCTCGTCCTCGGCGATGCCGGCCAGCGGGGAGCCGAGCAGCACGCGGGGCACGTCACCGCAGGCCTCGGTGGTGTCCAGGCCCGCGGCCTCGAGGCGGCGCCAGATCTCGGGGACGTCCTCCACGCGGATCCAGTGGTACTGGATGTTCTGGCGGTCCGTGACGTCGGCCGAGTCCCGGGCGAACTCCGCGGAGATCTGCCCGAGCACGCGCAGCTGCTCGCGGGTCAGCGCGCCGCCGTCGAGCCGGACGCGCATCATGAAGTACTTGTCCTCGATCTCGGCGTCGGACAGGGAGCCGGTCTTGCCGCCGTCCACGCCGGGCTTGCGCTGGGTGTAGAGGCCCCACCAGCGGAAACGGCCGTGCAGGTCGGTGGGGTCGATCGAGTCGAAGCCGTGCTTCGAGTAGATCTCCTCGATGCGCGCGCGCACGTTCAACCCGTCGTCGGCCTGCTTGAAGACCTCGTTGGGGTTCAGGGGTTCCCGGCCGTCGACCTTCCACTGCCCCTCGGGCTTCGGCTTCCGGGCAGCGCGGGGTGCGCGCGTCGTCTGTGTCATGGCTTCGATTGTTCGCGGCTTCCCCGGGACAGTCACGCCTGTCGTCACAATCCGCCACGAACCGTCGCGGCGTGACACAGGGGTTGACACGGGGTCTTCGATATGGTGTGTCTGAGAGCATCTCCCCCTGTGTGCCGTCCGCCACACGGGCTCGTGCCCAGCTGCCGCGCCACGCCCGACCCCGACCCCGGAAGGTCATCCCATGGACATCGCCCAGCTCATCCTCGACGACCACGCCGAGCAGCGCCGACTCTTCGCCATGATCCAGGAGATCGGCCCGGGCCGGCCGGACGCCCTCGTGGCGGTCTGGGGCCGGCTGCGCGACCTGCTGGACGCCCACGCCGAGGCGGAGGAGCAGTACCTCTACCCCGCGCTGCTGGCCCGGGGGAAGGGCGCCGCGGACGCGGACAGCGCCGAGGAGGAGACCGAGGACGCGATCGAGGACCACAACGAGATCCGCGACGCCGGACGGGCCGTCGACGAGCAGGCGCTCGGTAGCCCGGCCTGGTTCGCGGCCGTGGCGAAGCTCGACCAGGTCAACGGGGACCACATGGCCGAGGAGGAGCGGCAGGGTCTCGCCGACGTCCGCCTGCACTTCGGCCTGGAGGAGCGCCACGAGATGGCGGTGCGCTTCGCGGGGTTCATGCACCACCACCTGGAGGGGGTCGAGGTCGTCGACAAGGACCCCGACACCTACGTCGAGACCGGCGGCGACACGGAGGCCTCGGCCCAGCAGTGACGTCGGTCATGCCCCGCCCCGCTGACCGGCACCGACGCCCCGGAGGACCTCCGGCCCCGGCGTAGAATTGCGGCGGCCCGCACCCGGGCCGCCACCCACGCCGCCGACCGCACCCAGGAGCGCCATGTCCACCCCCGCACCCGTCTCCACGGACTCCTCGTCCCGCCCCCCGGGCAACGGCCTCGACCGCTTCTTCCGGATCAGCGAGCGCGGATCCTCCGTGGCGAGCGAGGTCCGCGGCGGCGTGGCCACGTTCATCGCGATGAGTTACATCGTGGTCCTCAACCCGCTCATCCTCGGCTACGGGCCCGACAGTGCGGGCGAGGTCCTGGGCGGCGAGCGCGTGGCCGCCGTGACCGCGCTGGTCGCGGGCGTCATGACCATCCTCATGGGCCTCGTGGCGCGGGCGCCCTTCGCGCTCGCGACCGGTCTCGGCGTCAACGCGTTCCTCGCGGTGACGATCGTGACCACCCCGGGGCTGACCTGGCCGCAGGTCATGGGCCTGGTGGTGTGGGCGGGCCTGGTCATGTTCGTGCTGGTGCTCACCGGCTTCCGCACCGCCGTGTTCAACGCCGTGCCGCCGTCCCTGAAGACCGCGATCGTCGTGGGCATCGGGCTCTTCATCGCCCTCATCGGGTTCGTCAACGCCGGGTTCGTGACGCGCATCCCGGACGCCGCCGGCACCACGGTCCCGGTGCAGCTCGGCGAGGGCGGAGCGCTGCTGGGCTGGCCCATGCTGACGTTCGTCGTCGGGCTGCTGCTGACCCTGGCCCTCATGGTGCGCAACGTCCGCGGCGCCATCCTGATCTCCGTGGTGGCGACCACGGTCCTCGCCCACGTGCTCGAGGCCGTGGTGCCCTCCGGGTCCTCGGTGGACAGCCCCACCGGCTGGTCGCTCGTGGTGCCCTCCGCGCCCACCTCCTTCGTGGCGCTGCCGGACCTCTCGCTCGTCGGCTCGGCCGCCCCGCTCGAGGCGTTCCGCAGCCTCGGCGCCCTCGCGGCGCTGCTGCTCGTCTTCACGATCCTGCTGTCGATCTTCTTCGACGCGATGGGCACCATGGTCGGCCTCTCCCAGCAGGCCGGTCTGGTGGGCCGCAACGGCCGGATCGAGAACGTCAACCAGGTGCTCCTCGTGGACGCCGCGGGCGCGATCGCCGGCGGCGCGGGCTCCGTGTCCTCCAACCAGATCTTCGTGGAGTCCTCCACGGGCATCGCCGACGGCGCCCGCACGGGCCTGGCGAACATCGTCACCGGTGTGCTGTTCCTGCTGGCGATGTTCATCACCCCCCTGGTCAACGTGGTCCCGTTCGAGGCGGTGGCCCCGGCGATGGTCGTGGTCGGCTTCCTGATGGCCAAGCAGGTCATGCGCATCGAGTGGGACGACTGGGGCCTGGCCGTGCCGTCCTTCCTCACGTTCGCCGTCATGCCGTTCACCTACTCGATCGCCGACGGCATCGGGGCGGGCTTCGTCTCCTACGTCTTCATCCGCCTGGTGCAGGGCCGCGGCAAGGAGGTCCACCCGCTGATGTACGTGGTGGCGGCGGCCTTCGTGCTGTTCTTCGGCAAGGGCGTGGTCGAGGGCTGGATGGCCTGACCCCCTCCCCCGCCCCCTCCCCCGCGAGGCTGCGGAAGAGGGCCACCGGAGGACCTCCCATGGCCCTCCTCCGCAACCTCGCGGTGGGAGGATCGAGGACATGATCGACGACGACGCCCGCTGCCCCTGCGGCACCGGAGAGACCTACGCCGCGTGCTGCGGGCGCTTCCACCGCGGGCGCCCCGCCCCCACGGCCGAGCTGCTCATGCGCTCCCGGTTCACCGCCTTCGCGGCCGGGGACGAGGCCTACCTGCTGGCCAGCTGGCACCCGAGCACCCGCCCCTCGTCCGTGGACCTCGACCCCTCGCTGCGCTGGACCCGGCTGGACGTCCACGGCACCACCGGCGGCGGCCCCTTCGACACGGAGGGAGGCGTGGAGTTCACCGCCCACTGGCGGGGCCCGGGCGGCGCCCGCGGGACCCAGCGGGAGAGCTCCCGGTTCCGGCGCGAGGACGGCCGGTGGTTCTACCTGGACGGCACGGCCGCCTGACCGCAGCGGCTCAGGAGTCCTCGAGATCGGCGAGGACGCAGAACTCGTTGCCCTCCGGGTCCGCCAGCACCACCCAGGTCACGGCCGGGCCCTGCCCCACGTCCACCCGTCGGGCGCCCAGGGACTCCAGGCGAGCGACCTCCGTCGCCTGGTCCGTGTCCACCGCCCGCAGGTCCAGGTGCAGCCGGTTCTTGACGGTCCGGGGCTCGGGGACGAGGACGAAGTCCAGGTGCGGGCCCGGGGCGCCTGCCGCGGGGGCGATGCCCACGTAGCCCTCCGCCTCGCCGTGCACGGAGTAGCCCAGGGCGTCGCACCAGAAGCGGGCCAGGGTCGCGGGATCGTTGCAGTCGACGACGACCGCGAACAGTGTGCTGGTCATGGGCCCAGCCTAGGCACGGGGCCGCCGCCCGGGAAGGGCCCCGCCGGCGCTCCCGCGCCCCCGGATCCGGCGTTCCCGCCCACGGTCTCCGGGCACCCCCGGCACACGGTGACTGCCCCGAGGGGCACCGTGATCGTCCCGTACGGCGTCCCGGTCCGGCTCCGCACGCCCCGGTGGCCGGAGGACAGTGTGCGGTATGCCGCGAGATCGTCCGGTCAGCACCGGCATGACGGACTCCCGAGAAGCGCGCGCCACGGCTCCTCGCGTGCCCGCCAGGACGTCGCACGACGCCGGCACGCGGACGGACCGCCCGGTGTCGCTCCTGGCGCTGCAGCGAGCGGCCGGCAACCGCGCCGTCAGCGGCATGCTCGAGGGCAGCGGCGCGGGCGGGCCCGCTCCGCCCCTGCAGCGCCAGATCGGGATGGGCGCGCGGTTCCGCAGGGCGATGAGGGAGGACGAGGAACGCAACCGCGCCATCCGGGCGGGGAAGCGCCCCGCCGGCGCCGAGGTCGTGCGTCTTCCGGACTGGAACCTGATCACTCCCCGCAACGCACCGACCAGGACCCTCGGACACCGCCTCGCGGAGATGACGCTGCTGACCATCCCGATCCCGAAACTGGGCGTCCGGGTGGACCTCCGGGCGTCCGCCGGCGCGAGCCTGAACCTGGATACGTTCTACGCCGGGTGGCTCAGGAACATCCAGATCGGGGTCGAGCCCTGGCAGGCCCAGGCGCTGCGTCTGTTCGGCACCGATCCCGGCACCCTGGTCGCACTGGCGCCCTTCGCCAAGCGTGTGCGGGGTCTGGCCGATCTGGACGTCGGGGGCTACGTCCGGCTCTCGGCCAGCGTCAGCGGCCGGCTCGACGCCGTCGGCCGGGCCGTCGGCCTGGAGGTGGCGCGTCTCGGGTTCGGCCTGTCCGCCACGGGTTCGGCGCTGGCGGGACTGCGTCTCGGGGGGAGGGTCGGGTTCCTCTTCGACCGCGGAGACCTCCGTCTCCGGTTCGACAAGGCCGCGACCGCCCATTTCGCGCTGCAGTTCGGACTGAGCGCCTTCATCGAGGCCGCGCTGCTCGGTTTCCGGTGGCGCAAGCAGTGGGACCTCGTCCAGAGCTCGCTGAACCGCCACTGGACGAACGGCGTAGCCCTGAAGCTCGACGCCCACGGCCCACCGGCGGCGGTGGACCCGCAGCTCACCCACGACGAGAACCAGTTCCAGCTCGCCGACCTGATCAAGCAGATCTTCATCGCCGCGACGACGCAGGAGGAGTACGCCGCGCTGGCTCCGCCCGGCGGAGGCGGAGCGGGGGGCGGGCCGGGCGGCCCACCGGCGCCGACCGGCCGCACCCCGGGCCAGGCCATCCCGATGACCTGGTTCAAGCCTCCGGGCGCCTACGCCCCCTCCATCGCGCTCAACGGCACCCGCTATTTCTTCACCGAGCCGGACTGGCTGGAGGTGCCGCCGAGGGCCGGCCTCGCGGACGTCCGCCGGGAGGCGGCGCTGCGGGACGGCGTGCCCGTGATCCGGATCGGCGTGGAGACGGGCGGGCGCAACTACCCCACGATCGGGTCCGTCTGGCCGCGTACGCGGGTCGGGGCGATCCGGGGCGGGGCGAAGCAGGACCAGTTCCGCCGGCTGCTCCAGCACTACGGATACGCCTGGGGAACCTACCAGGCAGACCACGTGCGCGATCTGCAGTGGGCCGGACGCGACGCGTACGACAATCTGTGGCCCCTTGAGGCGGCGCGCAACCGGAGCGGCTCGAAGGACGTCCTCGAGCAGCCGGTGACCTATCGCAACCGCGCGGGAGCCGTGGTCACCGTCCCCCTCCAGGACACACCGCGCAACCTGTACTTCCGCATCGTGGCCTTCGGCTGACCACGCCACCGACGTCCGGGACCGGGCCGCCGACGGCAGCGGGGCCGGATCAACGTGCCGTCCGACGGCCCTTCCGCCACCCGTACTGGGTCAGGCCCCGCGGCTTGAACACCGCCAGGACCATGGCCGCGAGCAGCACCAGCAGTGCCGCGCCGGCGTGCAGGACCGGCGAGACGTTCCGGACCGCGTCGAGGCCGGCGCCCGCGTTCCCCGCCGTCCGGGCCATGAGCTCGAGGGCCGGCAGATAGGTGAGCAGCAGCAGGGTCGCGAGCACCGTGAGCGCCAGCTTGAACAGGACCCACCAGTGCCGGAACAGGCCCCATGCCGTGCCCAGGGACATGACGAGCCCGGTCACCAGGGACAGGACCGCCAGCGGCACCAGGACGGACCGTGCCACCAGCTCCATGAGCGGGTACGCGCCGCGCACGCTCAGCGGGTCCTGCCCCAGCACGCCCACCAGAGCAAGTGCCAGGACCACCAGGACCGCGCCGAACCACCCGACGGAGGCGGCCACGTGCGCGAGCAGCGCGGCCCTGCGCAGCCGCGGCCCCATGGTCACGGCCACCGGCCCGGATCCTGGGTGCCCGGCGCCGGGGCGCCGACGGGCGCGGCAGCCGGGGCTGCCGACGCGTGCCGGCCCGGACCGTGCCCACCCGGCCCACCGAGCACGGCCGCCAGGACGAGCAGTCCGAGCACGAGCAACAGGACGGCGCCCCAGATCTTCACCCAGCGAGGCATCCCCGGCCCGCGTTCCGAGCCCTCGCCGCCACGGTGGGCCCCGGACTCGGAGGTGTGGTCGGCCATACGGGTCTCCTCTGCTCCGGGTGGGCGCCGCGTGCAGCGGTGACGCCAGTTTATCGATACACAGTGTCGAAGAAAAGGCAGAGCGTCCTGACATCGGCGCCACGTAGCATGGAGCCGTGCCGAAGCTGTGGAACGAGACGATCGAGTCGCACCGCAGGGCGGTCCGCGAAGCCGCCCTGGACGCCGTGGACGGACTCGTGGCCGAGCACGGGCCCGCGTCGGTCACGATGTCCGCGGTGGCGCGGCGGACCGGGGTGGGACGGGCCACGCTGTACAAGTACTTCCCCGACGCCCACGCACTGCTCACGGCATGGCACGAGCGCCGGATCACCGACCACGTGGGCCGCCTCGTGGCGATCCGGGACCGGCCGGGCCCCGCCGCCGACCGGCTCGCCGACGTGCTGGAGGCCTACGCGGAGCTCTCCCGTGAGCGCCACGGCACCGAGCTCGCCGCGCTGCTGCACCGGGGCGAGCACATCCAGCGGGCCCAGGAACACCTCTTCGGGCTGGTCCGCGACCTGCTCGACGAGGGCGCACGGGCCGGCGACGTCCGCGACGACGTCCCCGCCGGCGAGCTGGCGGGATACTGCCTGCACGCCCTCACCGCCGCCGGCCGCCTGGACTCGGCCGCGGCCGTGCACCGGCTCGTGACCGTGACCCTGGCCGGAGTGCGCCCACCCCACTGACCCCACCGCGCGAGGAGTCGCGTCCTGCGACCCCCGCCCCGCGAGGGGACGTCACCGGACGTGAAACCCCCTCGCACCGGCAACACCGGACCCGCCGCGGGATCGACCCACGCGACGCGACCCGTCGCGGGTGGGAGGAACCGCGGAGACACAGGAGCCGGGCAGGAGGGGTCGGGCCGGACGGGCCGAGCCGGGCCGAGCCGGGCCGGGCCGGACGGGCCGCGCCGGGCCGGGCCGGACGGGCCGCGCCGGCGGACGCCGGGCTCCAGGGCGGTCAGGGGTCCCGGCGCGGCGGGGTCCCGGCGACGAACGAGCGGACCCAGGCCCCGTCCTTGTACTGCGCGGGCACGGCGCCGCCGAGAAGCTCGTGCGTCAGGGTCGCGCCCGCCGGGGTCCCCTCGGCCGGCAACGGAGCGTGGGAGGCGGCCAGCACGATGTTGCCGTAGCGCCGGCCCTTGAGCATCGCCGGGTCCGCGACCGCGGCGACGTGCTCGAACACCTCGGACAGCGCCGCTGCCTCGGCCCGGGCCCCGGCCAGGTCCCGGGTGTCCCCGCAGTTGAGGACGTACAGCCCGCCCGGGGCGAGCACCCGGTCCACGTGCCGGGCGAACTCGACGGTGGTCAGCGGCTCGGGCGTGACGGCACCCGCGAAGACGTCGCGGACCACGACGTCGCGCGTGGCGGGCGTGAGGGACTCCGTGACCGCCCGGGCCTCCCCCACCCGGATCCGCAGCAGCGGGGCGCGGGGGAGGTCGAACCACTCCCGGACGAGCTCCGCGAGCCGGGCGTCGAGCTCGACGACGACCTGCCGGGCCGAGGGGTGGGCGTGGGCGAGGAAGCGGGCCAGGGAGCAGGCGCCCCCGCCGAGGTGGAGCACTCGCAGGGCGGAGGGGTCCAGGTGGGCGGCCACGTGGGCGTCGACGAGCGCGGCGACCCAGCGCATGTACTCGAAGTCCAGGCGCTCGGGGTGGCCCGGATCCACGTGGGAGGAGGGGACGCCGTTGACGTGCAGCACCCAGGAGCCGGGCGCGTACTCGTCCGGGACGAGCTCGGCGGTGCCGGTGGAGATCTCGTAGCTGCCGGCCACGGGTCCGCCGGGCTCGCGCTCGCCGGAGGAACGCCGGGCGGCGCGGGGGGAGGAGCGGCTCACGCTGCCATCCGCCCGACCGGGCGGACGCGGACACCGGTGGCGGGACGGTTCAGGGCTCGAGCGCCTGCCGCTCGATCGCGGCCTCGAGCCGCTCGACCTTGCCGGAGAGCTCGCCGGTGCGGCCGGGGCGGATGTCGGCCTTGAGGACGAGGGAGACCCGGGACCCGTAGGCGCCCACGGCCTCGGTGGCGCGCTTGACGACGTCCATGACCTCGTCCCACTCGCCCTCGAGGGTCGTGAACATGGCGTCGGTGCGGTTGGGCAGGCCGGACTCGCGGACCACGCGGACGGCGGCCGCGACGGCCTCGTGCACGGATCCGCTCGGATCGGACCCGCCGGACGGGGAGACGGAGAAGGCAACCAGCATGCCCCCAGTCTTCCACCGTCGGCGGACGGGCGACACCCCGGCGGGGACGCTCCCCGACCCCGATACCCCTGGAGGTATGCACTATCCCCCTGGGGGTATAGAATCGTGTCCGTCGACCACCAGTTCAGGAGCGCCCCGTGCAACTCGATCCCCAGGACCTCACCCCCACCATGAACCGTCTCAAGCGGGCCCAGGGCCAGCTCGGCGCGGTGATCCGCATGCTCGAGGAGGGCCGCGACTGCAAGGACGTGGTCACGCAGCTCTCCGCGGTCTCGCGCGCCCTCGACCGGGCCGGGTTCAGCATCATCGCCACCGGCCTCGAGCAGTGCCTGCGCCAGGACGATCCCGCCCTGGACAAGGCGGAGCTGGAGAAGATGTTCCTCTCCCTGGCGTGAGCGGCCCGGCCCCGCCCGGCGGGTCGGCGCGCCGGCCGGGCCCGGGATGCCGCGGAGCCGCGGAAGCCTAGACTGGGCCGGGACATCGCCCGCGCCGGCTCACCGGAGGACGTCCCGACCATGACCCAAGGCATCTACGTCAGCGCCATGACCCCTCAGTCCGGGAAGTCGCTCGTCGCACTCGGGCTGGCGGACTCGCTGTTCCGCAAGACCGACCGGCTGGGCTTCCTCCGGCCGGTGCACCTCGGCTCGACGCCCGCGGACGACCCCATGGTCCAGCTCATGAAGCGCAGCTTCGACCTGCCGGACGAGCGCTGCCGCGGCGGCGTCTCGCTGGCCCGCACACGGGAGCTGCTCGCGGCCGGCAACCACGACGAGCTCGACGGCACCGCCGTGGGCGTCTACGGCGAGATGGCCCGGCACTGCGACGTGATCCTCGTGGACGGCACCGACCTGCTCGCCCACAACGCGGCCACCGCGGAGTTCGACATGAACGCCCGGATCGCCAACGACCTGGGCGCCTCCGTCCTGGCGGTCATCGGCGCCGCCGAGTCCGAGACCCCGGAGGACGTGCTCAACGCCGTCGAGGTCACCCGCGCCGAGCTCAACCAGGCCCGGTGCGACATCTTCGCGGTCATCGTCAACCGCGCCCGGCCCGAGTGGGTCGAGCGGATCGAGCGCGAGGCGGCCCGAGGCGTGCGGGGGCTGCCCGTGTACGTCCTGGCCGAGAACGACGCCGTGGCCGCGCCGACCGTGGGCGAGCTGCGGGACCGGCACGGCTTCGGGGAAGGGTCCGCCCCGGCCTCCCTGGACCGCGACGTCAAGGGCGTGAAGGTCGCCGCGATGACGGTGGGCCACTACCTCGACCAGCTCGCCGACGGGGACTTCGTCATCACCCCCGGGGACCGCTCCGACATCGTCGTCGCGTCCATGGCCTCCGCCCTGGCCCCGGCCCTGCCCGTCCCCTCGGGCATGCTCCTGACCGGCGGGTTCACCTCGGAGGGCCGGATCCAGGAGCTGACCGCCGCCGCGCCGTTCCCCGTGCTGACCACGGATCTCGACACCTACAGCGCGGCCCGGGCGGTCTCCCGGTCCCGCGGAACCCTCTCGGGGGCGCATCCGCGCAAGGTCGCGGCGGCGCTGGGCGAGTGGGCGCGCCGCGTGGACGGCGAGGAGCTCGTCAGCCGCCTGGACCTCCCGCGGCCGCAGCGGCGCACGCCGGTGCGCTTCCTGCACGAGCTGGTGGAGGCCGCCCGGGAGCACCGGAAGAACATCGTGCTGCCCGAGGGCGAGGACCCCCGCATCCTGCGGGCCGCCGAGATGATCCACCGCCGCAGCTTCTGCGACCTGACGATCCTCGGGGACGCGGCACGGATCACGCAGCTGTGCCAGACCGAGGGCATCGACCTGGACTTCGACGACAAGGGCCTGACCCTGGTGGACCTCGCCCACGACGAGGCGCTGCGCGAGAGGTACGCCGACGAGTACGTGCGGCTGCGCGCCCACAAGGGCGTGCAGAAGGACGCGGCACTGGAGCGGATGCACGACGGCTCGTACTTCGGGACGATGATGGTCCGGACCGGGGACGTGGACGGGATGGTCTCCGGCGCCGCGCACACCACGGCGAACACCATCCGCCCGGCCCTCGAGTTCGTGAAGACCTCCGAGGGCGTGAAGATCGTCTCCTCCGTGTTCTTCATGCTCCTCGAGGACCGCGTGCTCGTCTACGGCGACTGCGCGGTCAACCCGAACCCCGACTCCCAGCAGCTGGCGGACATCGCGCTCGCCTCCGCGCGCACGGCCCGCCAGTTCGGTGTGGAGCCCAGGGTCGCGATGCTGTCCTACTCGACCGGCGGCTCCGGCTCGGGCCAGGACGTCGACAAGGTCCGCCGGGCCACGGAGATCGTGCGCGAGGCGCACCCGGACTTCGAGGTCGAGGGGCCCATCCAGTACGACGCCGCGGTGGACGCCTCGATCGCCGCCTCCAAGCTGCCGGGATCCACCGTCGCCGGCCAGGCGACCGTGTTCGTCTTCCCGGACCTCAACACGGGCAACAACACCTACAAGGCCGTCCAGCAGTCGGCCGGGGCCGTGGCCGTGGGCCCGGTCCTGCAGGGTCTGCGCAAGCCGGTCAACGACCTCTCGCGCGGCTGCACCGTGGACGACATCGTCAACACGGTGGCGATCACGGCGATCCAGGCCCAGCACCTGTGAGCCCCGCCCCACCGACCCAGGGAGTCCCGCCATGCTCGTGCTCGTCGTCAACTGCGGCTCGTCCTCGCTCAAGTACCAGGTCCGGGAGCTCGAGCCCGGCGCCGAGGGCGGCACCGTGCTGGCCTCCGGGCTGATCGAGAACATCGGCGGCGCCGCGGTCCGTGACCACACGCAGGCGCTCGAGCTGCTCGCGCAGCGCCTCGAGGACGAGCTGGACGGGCGGACGATCGACGCCGCGGGGCACCGTGTGGTGCACGGCGGCGAGCGCTTCTCCGTCCCGGCGCTCGTGGACGACGGCACGATCGACGCGATCGAGGAGCTCTCCCCGCTGGCGCCCCTGCACAACCCCGCCGCCGTCCTGGGGCTGCGCGCCGTGCTGCAGAAGTGGCCGGAACTTCCGCAGGTGTGCGTGTTCGACACCGCCTTCCACGGCACGATGCCCGAGCACGTGTGGCGCTACGCCGTGCCGGAGGAGTTCTACGAGCGGTGGGGGATCCGCCGCTACGGCTTCCACGGCACCTCCCACGACTGGGTGACGGGCCAGGCCGCCCGGTTCCTGGGGATCCCCCGCCCGGAGTTCAGCTGCGTGGTGGCGCACCTGGGCAACGGCGCCTCCGTGACGGCGGTGCGCCACGGGTCCTCCTACGACACCTCCATGGGCTACACCCCCCTCGCCGGCCTGGTGATGGGCACCCGCACCGGCGACCTCGACCCGTCCGTGGTCACCTCCCTGCTGCGCCGGGACCCGGCGGCGACGCCCGAAGGGCTCGACGCCGTGCTCAACAAGGAGTCCGGGCTGAAGGCGATCGCCGGCGACCACGACATGAGGGCCGTCCAGGAGGCCGCCGACCGCGGGGACGAGCGCGCGGAGCTGGCCCTCGCGATGGCCGCCTACCGCCTGGCCAAGTACGTCGGCGGCTACCACGTGGCGGTCGACGGCGCGCAGGCCCTGGTCTTCACGGCCGGGATCGGCGAGAACGCCGTCGCCTTCCGCAAGCGCGTGTGCGACCGGCTGGGCGCCCTCGGCGTCGTGCTCGACGACGACGCCAATGCCGCCCGCTCGCGCGGGATCCGGCGGATCTCGGCGCCGGAGTCGGCGATCGAGGTGCTCGTGGTGCCCACGGACGAGGAGCAGGCGATCGCCTCGGCGACCGCGGCGCTCGTCGCGGCAGGGAGCGCCGGCGCCCCGTCATGATCGGGCACGCAGCGGTCGTCTCCGGCGGCCGCGTCCACGGAGGCTACCGCGCGGTATAGGTTCGGTCCCGGGACCCCGTTGCGGGGCCCTGCGCCGAGGAGGAGCCGACCATGTCCCAGCCCCGCGACCCGCGGTCCCACGGAGCTGCCTGGCGGCCGGGGGACGCCCCGTACACGCGGCGGCGCCCGGCCGCCCCGCCCCCGAGCGCGGACCTGCGACTGCTGCTGAGGCTCACGGTCGCCTCCTTCACCGTGAGCGTGCTCGGCAGCGCGGTCGGCTTCGTCACGATGCCCGAGCAGGGTGCGACCGGCGCGGGAGCGATGGGCACGGCTTTCACCGTCGCCATGTTCCTGGTGGGTGTCGTGGTCAGCGCGGGTCTCTACGCGGTGGTGTACTTCCCGCTGCGCGAGCGACGCCAGTGGGCCTGGATCGTGGGCATCGTCCTCGCCTCGATGGCGATCCTGTTCACCCTGCTCAACCTCGTGCTCTTCTTCGCCGTGCCCGTCGGGTCGACGCTGTCCCTCGTCCCGGCCCTGCTCAAGGTCGCCGTCGACGCCGCGTGGCTCGTCGTCGCCGTGCGACCCGGCGTGCGCGCCGTCCTGCGGTAGGGCACGCGCGGACGGTCGCGACCCCCGGGCTGCCGCCGCGGCGCAGGACGCGGCGAGGCCGGCGCCCGTCGGGAGACGGACACCGGCCTGGTCCCCGGGGGCGCGTGTCCCGGTGGACACGATCCCTACCGGACGGGCGCTTCCGCGGGCTCGGTCGCCGCCGGCGCGGTGCGGGCGGCGGCCGCACGGGCCGCGGCGATCTCGTGCACCCGGTCGCGGCACCGGTACCAGCCGAGCACCAGCAGGGGCACGAGCACGAGCAGGGAGGCGACGGTCCAGGTCCCGACCGGGGAGTCGAAGGCCATCAGCACGACCACGGCCACGAGGAACGCCAGGGTCAGCCGGCCGGTGAAGGGAGCGCCGGGCAGACGGAAGCCGGGGCGCTCCGCCCTCCCCTGCCGGGACCACGAGACGAGCCGCAGGTGGCAGAGCATGATCATCCCCCAGGCGCTGATGATCCCGACCGAGGCGAGGTTCAGCACGATCTCGAAGGCCTGGGCCGGCACGAGGGCGTTGAGCAGCACGCCCAGCACCGCGACCGCCGCCGTCAGCACGATGCCGCCGTACGGGACGCCGGCACGGTTCATCCGGCCCGCGAAGCGGGGGGCCGACCCGGCCAGGGACATGGAGCGCAGGATCCGGCCGGTCGAGTAGAGCCCGGCGTTGAGCGAGGACAGCGCCGCGGTGAGCACCACGAGATTCATCACGGTGTCCATGCCGGCCACGCCGATGGACCCGAAGAACGTCACGAAGGGGCTCTCCCCCGCCTTGTAGGCCGTGTGGGGCAGCAGCAGGGACAGCAGGGTCAGGGACCCGACGTAGAAGACCGCGATCCGCACGATCACCGTGTTCACGGCGCGCGGCATGACCTTCTCGGGACGCTCCGTCTCCCCGGCCGCGGTGCCGATGAGCTCGATGGAGGCGTAGGCGAAGACCACGCCCTGGATCACGACGACCGCCGGCAGCAGACCGTTGGGCAGCAGCCCGCCGTTCTGCGCGACGAGGGTCAGGCCCACCTCCTGGCCGTCGGCCGGGGTGCCGAAGAGCACGAGCCAGATCCCGACCAGCAGGAAGGCGACGAGCGCGGCCACCTTGATGAGGGCGAACCAGAACTCGAGCTCGCCGAAGACCTTGACCGAGACGAGGTTGAGCCCGACGACGAGCAGGAGGGCGGCGAGGGCGTACTGCCACTGCGGGACGTCCCCGATGGGCGCCCAGTACCGGGCGAAGAACTTCATGTACAGCGCCACGGCCGTGATGTCCACGATCGCGGTCATGGCCCAGTTGAGCCAGTACAGCCAGCCGGTGAAGAAGGCCGCCTTCTCGCCGTAGAACTCCCGGGCGTAGGAGACGAACGAGCCCGAGGACGGGCGGCGCACGACGAGCTCGCCGAGTGCCCGCAGGATGAGGAACGCGAAGAACCCGCAGACCGCGTAGACGAGGACGAGGGCGGGGCCCGCGCTGGCCAACCGGCCGCCGGCGCCCATGAAGAGGCCGGTGCCGATGGCGCCGCCGATCGCGATCATCTGGATCTGCCGGGGCTTGAGCCCCTTGTGGTAGCCCTCGTCCTCGGCGTGGAGCACGTCGAGGGCTGCGGTGGGCGGCTGGGCCGGTGTGGCGTGGCGCCGGTCCGGGTGGTGGACGGACATGGGTCGGTCTCCTTCGTGGGTGGAGGACGAGCTCGTGGACGGGTCAGACGGTCAGGTTGGCGAGACGCTCCGGGCGCAGGATGCGGCCCAGCTCCTCGGCAGTCAGCAGGCCGCGCTCGCGCACCAGCTCCGCGACGCCGGCGCCCGAGGCCAGGGCCTCCTGGGCGATCGCGGTGGCGGTGGCGTAGCCCAGGTGGGGGTTCAGGGCGGTCACCAGGCCGATGGAGTGTTCGACGGAGGCCCGCAGGTGGTCCTCGTTGGCCGTGATGCCGCGCACGCAGCGCTCGGTGAGCGTGGTGCAGGCCGCCCGCAGGTGGGCGACGCTCTTGTGCAGGCTGTGGACGATGACCGGTTCGAAGGCGTTGAGCTGCAGCTGCCCGCCCTCGGCGGCCATGGTGATCGTGACGTCGTTGCCGATGACCTCGTAGGCGACCTGGCTGACGACCTCGGGGATCACCGGGTTGATCTTGCCGGGCATGATCGAGGAGCCGGACTGCACCGCGGGCAGGTTGATCTCGCCCAGCCCGGCCCGCGGCCCGGAGGAGAGCAGCCGCAGGTCGTTGCAGATCTTGGACAGCTTCACCGCCACCCGCTTGAGCACCCCGGACAGGTGCACGAAGGCCCCGACGTCCTGGGTGGCCTCCACGAGGTCGACGGCGGTGACCAGCGGCAGGCCCGTGACGGCCGCCAGGTGACGGCAGGCCGCGGCGGCGTAGCCGTCCGGGGCGTTGAGCCCGGTGCCGATCGCCGTGGCCCCGAGGTTGATCTCGTGGACCAGCAGGCTCGCCTCGGCCAGGCGCTGGCGGTCCTCGCGGATCATGACCGCGTAGGTGCCGAACTCCTGGCCCAGGGTCATGGGCACGGCGTCCTGCAGCTGGGTGCGGCCCATCTTCACCACGGTGCGGAACTCTCGGGCCTTGTCCGCGAAGGCGTCCTCCAGGACCTCCAGGGCCGCCAGCAGCTCCTGCACGCCGGTGATCGTGGCGATCTTCACGGCGGTGGGGTACGCGTCGTTGGTGGACTGCGAGAGGTTGACGTGGTCGTTGGGGTGCAGCCGGGAGTACTCGCCCTTGGCGGCGCCGAGCAGCTCCAGGGCGCGGTTGGCGATCACTTCGTTGGCGTTCATGTTGGTGGAGGTGCCGGCGCCGCCCTGGATCACGTCGACGCGGAACTGCTCGTGCAGGCGCCCGTCCAGGATCTCCTGGCAGGCCGCCACGACGGCGCCGGTCTGGACGGCGTCGAGCAGGCCCAGCTCGTGGTTGGCGCGGGCGGCGGCGAGCTTGACCGCGGCCAGGCCCCGCACGAGGTGGGCGTGGCCGCCCAGCGGGAGGCCGGTGATGGGGAAGTTCTCCACGGCGCGCAGGGTCTGCACACCCCAGTAGGCGTCGGCGGGAACCTGTCGGTCGCCGAGCAGGTCGTGCTCGGTGCGGAAGGCGGGAGCGGTCATGGTGTTCTCGGCTCTCTCGGGTGGCGCTGGGCGTGGGATGTCGGAGCGGGACGTCGGCATGTGGTGTCGGCGTGGGATGTCGGCGTGGACCGCCGGCGGGCCGGGAAGCCCCGGCCCCGAAGCGGCGGGGCGGTCGGTCAGAGGGTGAGGTCGACGGCGTGCAGGGCCCCGACGGTGCGGCCCCCGCCGAGCACGGGGACGCGGTCCAGGCCGACGAGCGCCGCGGGGTCCGCCCCGAGCCGCCGCAGCACCTGCACGGTCACCGGCATCCGGGCGCGGTCGGCGCCGTCGGCGATCTTCACGGCCACGCCGCGTCCGTCCGGCAGGCCCACGAGCTGCAGACCCTCGAAGCCGTCCTTGGCGAGCAGGCCGGGGACCCGGCGCATCAGTTCGGTGACGTCGCGGCCCTCCCCGGCCACGTGCTCGGGGTGCCCGGTCATGGCGGAGGCGACCCGGCCCTCGGGGGTCCCCGGGGCGGCCGCGGCGAGCCGGGCGTAGGCGGTGGCCATCCCCCGGAGGGGAACGGCGTGCAGGGGGGTGCCGCAGCCGTCGGTGCTGGCGGGACCGAGGGCCTCCCCGGTCAGCTCGGCCACGACCTCGGCGATCAGCAGCTGCAGCGGGTGGGCGGGGTCGGTGTAGCCCCGGACCCGCCAGCCGTTGACCCGGCAGGTGGCGACCATGGCCGCGTGCTTGCCCGAGCAGTTCTGGGCCAGGCGCGAGGGCCCCTCCCCGGCGCGCAGAGCGGCGTCCCGCTCCGCGGATCCGTACGGCAGGTCCGGCACGTTCTCCAGGTCGGTCTCGTCCGCCCCGTGCCCGGCGAGGATGCGGCGCGCGCCGTCCCGGTGCGGGGTCGCGCCCGAGTGGCTGGCCGCGGCCAGGGCCAGCAGCGGCCCGGGCAGGCCGAGGCCGGCGCGGAGCATGGCCACCGCCTGCAGGGGCTTGAGGGAGGAGCGCGGGTAGAAGAGGGCCAGGGGGTCCCCCGCCGAGAGCAGGATCCGCCCGGAGTCGTCCGTCGCGACGAGCGAGCCGTGGTGGACGCTCTCGACGACGCCGTCGCGGGTCTGCTCGGCGACGGGCACGTGCTGCGGGCGGGAGGTGGTCAGGGGTGCCTCAACGGCGGCGGCGGTCATGCTGGTCCTTGCTGGGAGTGGGCGGCGCGGGCGCGCGCCGACGGGAGGCGCCGGACGGCGCCCCGGGCGGGCACGTGAACGGGAATGCGAGCGGGAACGTGGACGCGACGGTGCGCGCGGTGACGGGGACGACGGCGGCGGGGCGGTCGGAGCGGACCCGCGCCGGAGCGGAGGCTGCCGGGCTACTCGCCGGTGATGGTGCCGAGGGCGTCGCGGACGGCCGAGAGGTGGTCCTGCATGGCGGTCTCGGCCTCCTCGGTCGCGCCGTCGCGGATGGCGTGGAAGATGCGCAGGTGCTCCTCGTCCGAGCGCTTCTGGCGGTCCGCCACCACGTTGAGGGTCTCCGACTGGTGGGAGAGCGCCTCGCGGATGTCGGCGATGACCTTCTCGAACACCCGGTTGTGGCTGATCCGGGCGACGGCGGCGTGGAAGCTGGTGTCGAGCTCGACCCAGGCGTGGGGATCGTCCTCGGCGGCCATCGCCGTGACGACGTCGTGCAGGAACTGCACGTCCTCCTCGGTGCGGCGGCGCGCGGCGAGGCCCGCGGCGGGGACCTCGATGTGCGGCCGGGCCTCGTGCAGGTCCCGGGCCGAGTAGGCGCCCAGGGCCAGGTCCTCGGCCACCCGCCCGGAGACGACGAAGGTCCCCTTGCCGGTCCGGCTCACCGTCAGCCCCAGGGCCGCGCAGGAGCGCAGGGCCTCGCGGACCACGGACCGGCTCACCTCGTACTGCTGAGCGAGGGACGCCTCCGAGGGCAGCTTGTCCCCCACCGCGAGGCGTCCCTCCCGGAGCTGCGCCAGCAGGTCCTTGAAGACGGCTTCGGCCGCGCTGAATCGCTCCACCGGCTGTCCGGCTGTCCGGCTGTCTGACAGGTTCATGTCTTCAGCATGAGGCAGGTCACACCCGACTGTCAAGGGGAGCCCTCCCGGCGCGCGGCCGGGACACTCCGCCCCGGCCCGGGAACCGGGTCCCGGTCCGGTGCATAGTGTGGTGGCATGCCTCTCCCCCACTTCCGTCCCACCGGCAACGGATCGGCCCACCCCGACGCCGTGGTCGCCGGCGCGAACCACCGCATCACGGTGCTGACCGACGGCCTGCTGCGCCTGGAGTACAGCCCGTCCGGCCGGTTCGAGGACCGCCCCTCCGCCTTCGCCGTCGACCGCCGCTTCCCCGTGCCGGAGTTCCGGGTGAACCGCACGGCGCACGGGCTCGAGCTGATCACCGACCGGATCCACCTCAGCTACGACGGGGGCGAGTTCACCCCGCACGGGCTGTCCGTCCAGATCCGCGGCGGGGTGACCAACTACCACAGCGTGTGGCGCTACGGCACCCCGGTCCCCACGCTCGGCGGCACCGCGCGCACCCTCGACGAGGCCGACGGTCCCATCCCCCTCGAGCCGGGCATCAACTCCCGCGAGGGCTTCGGCGTGGTCGACGACTCCGCCTCCGTCCTGCTCACCGAGGACGGCTGGTACGCGCCGCGCTCCGGCGAGGAGGGGGCCGTGGACCTCTACTTCTTCGGCTACGGCCACGACCACCAGGAGGCGCTGCGGGCGTTCTACGCGCTGTCCGGGCCGCAACCGGTGCTCCCCCGGTACGCCCTGGGCAACTGGTGGAGCCGCTACCACGCCTACGACGAGCCCGAGTACCGGCAGCTGGCCGAGGACTTCGCGGACCGCCGCCTGCCCTTCTCCGTGCTCGTGGTGGACATGGACTGGCACCTCACCGACGAGCACGTGGAGCGCCACCACGGCTCCGGCTGGACGGGCTACACGTGGAACCGGGAGCTCTTCCCGGACCCGCGGCGCTTCCTGGCGTGGGCGCACGAGCAGGGGTACCGGGTCACCCTCAACCTGCACCCGGCCGACGGCGTGCGCTCCTTCGAGGAGTCCTACCCCGCGATGCTCGAGGCCCTGGGCCGGGACCCCGGCGCGGAGGAGCCCGTGGCCTTCGACGTCACGGACCGGGATTTCGTCTCCGCGTACTTCGAGGTCCTGCACCGCGGCCTGGAGGCCGACGGCGTGGACTTCTGGTGGATCGACTGGCAGTCCGGGGAGCACTCCCGCCTGCCCGGCGTCGACCCGCTGTGGGTGCTCAACCACTACCACTTCCTGGACTCCGCCCGGGACGGCAGCCGCCCGCTCACCCTGTCCCGGTACGCCGGCCCCGGCAGCCACCGCTATCCGGTGGGCTTCTCCGGGGACACGGTGATCTCCTGGGCCTCGCTGGCCTTCCAGCCGCACTTCACGGCGACGGCGGCCAACATCGGCTTCGGCTGGTGGAGCCACGACATCGGCGGCCACATCTTCGGCGCCCGCGACGACGAGCTCGCGACCCGCTGGCTCCAGTACGGGGTCTTCTCCCCGATCCTGCGCCTGCACTCGGGCAACAACGACTTCATCGCCAAGGAGCCGTGGCGCTACCGCTCCCCGTACGCCGAGACCATGGAGCGGTACCTGCGCCTGCGCCACCGGCTGCTGCCCTACCTGCACACCGCGAACCGGGCCGCCGCCGTCGATGGCGTGCCGCTGGTCCGGCCCCTGTACTTCGAGCACCCCGAGGCGGAGCAGGCCCACCGCTACGACCACCAGTACCTGTTCGGGCCCGAGCTCATGGTCGCGCCCGTCACCACCCCCGTGGACCCCGTGCTCACCCGCGCGGCGGTGCCCGTGTGGCTGCCGGAGGGGACGTGGATCGACCTGTTCACCGGCGCCGTCCACGACGGCGGGCGCGAGCTCGTGATGCACCGGGACCTGGGCACGCTGCCCGTCCTCGCCCGCGCGGGTGCGATCGTGCCCCTCGCCGGATCCGACGACGACGCCGCCCCGGACGTCGGCAATCCCGCCGAGCTCGAGGTGCTCGTGGTGGCGGGCGCCTCCCACACCACCGTGCTGGACGAGGACGACGACGTCGGCGACGGCCTCGACCCGGCCCGCTGGGCGCGCACTCCCCTCGGTCTCGACGCGGCCGCCGGCGAGGTCGTGATCGGCCCGGCGCGGGGCAACCTCGGCTGTCTGCCGGCCGCCCGGACCTGGACGGTCACCCTCCTGGGCGCCGGGGCGACGGCCGATCCCGACGTGACGGTGGACGGGGCGCCGGCCGCACCGGCCGTGCGGCGCACGGACGACGAGCGCGGGGTCCGGACCTCGGTCACGGTCGCCGACGTCCCGCCCGGGGCGCGGCTCGTGCTGCGCTGCCCCGGGCTGCGCGAGGTGGTGGCCCCGGACCTGGACCGCCGGGTCTTCGCCCTGCTCAACGACGCCCAGATCGACTACGACGTCAAGGAGCGCGTGCACGGGGCCGTGCGGCAGGACCCCGTCGGCGCGCTCGCCCAGGCCCCGGCCCTGGGGCTCGAGGGGCCGGTGCTCAACGCGCTCACGGAGCTCGTGCTGGCCACGCGGCCTCGAATCTGACCTCTGGTGCCGAGTCGGCCGGAGACGCGGGCCGTGGGATGGTCGGGCATCGGACCATGGCGCCCACCTGCGGAACCCCACGGCCACACGATCCGCGAGGGACCCTGCCGGCCGACACGCAGGGTCGTGCGCACGAGGGCAATGCGGTCGCCGGGACAGCGAGAACAGAACGCGGGATCGGCGCACGCGCGGTCCTGAGCACGCCGTGCTCGGCCGATGGTGCCGTGGATCGGAGGCCCTGGGCTCCCGATGACTGCGGACGTGCCGTGTCCCACACCGCCGGACTCGGGGCGATATCGTGACGGGTCGCCAGGACGAGCCGTCGTCGCCGAGGCTGCTCCGGTTCTCGACCGGCCGGGTTCCCGCGAGCCACCGCATCGAGCACTGGGCGTCGCACGACGCCGAGGCGCTCATCGGCCTGGACATCCGCACGCTCGAGAACTCGCCCCTGATGGCGGAGGAGATCAACCTCCACTTCCCGGCCCGGCGCTTCGCCCGCGTGAAGGGCTCCGCACAGATCGCGGAACGGTCGGAGCGGCTCATCGCCGAGCACACCACCGGGGACGTGGCGATGTTCTTCGCCCTCGGCGGGAAGGCCTTCTTCCAGCACTCCACGGGGATGATCCTGCCCACGGCGGGCCGGGCGGTGCTCCACGACGCCGACCAGCCGTTCGTGCGCGGCTTCTCCTACGGCGTGCGGGAACCGGCGCTCACCGTTTCCCGTGAGGAGTAGGCGCGCCTGTCCCGCGGGAGGTCCCTCAGGGAACCAATGGTCACGACCCGGGTGGAGCACCGACGGCGTCGCGGCCCCGGGGCGCCCGGCGCACCTCCACTTCGAAGCCTCCGGCTCCCGGCCGGTCACCCAGCAGCTGCACTTCCCCCGTCGACCCGCACCACGAGGACGACATCGCCTCGGCCGTCACGACCGAGCTGATGCTCGAGCCCCGCACCGACGGCGGGGAGGGCGAGGAGACCTTCGAGGTCCTCGAGGCCGCCTCCAGCCACCGCAACACCCAGCCGCGGCAGGTGGCCGCGGACCTGGTCACCGCCGTGGACGGCGAGGCAGTGCGGATCCGACCGTTCGTGAAGGTTGTTGCCGCCGAGCCACTGCCTCAGCTGCGGTCCCCGCCGGTGCATCCGGGCTCCGCGGGGAGTCTCGGCACCGGGGATCTGCCGGATTCACGTCGTCGAGGTCCTGCCGTGGTCCAGGACCTGGTGGGCGATGTCCACCAGCGTGCGGTCCTGGGACCGCGAGGCTTCCATCAGGCGGGTTCGTGCGGTCTCCTCATCGATGCCGCTGCGGCCCATGAGCACCCCGGTGGCCATGTCGATCTCCCGCCGGTCCGTCAGCGCAGTCTCCAGGGCACGGTCCGGCTGAGGTGAGGTCTTCGGCGTCCGGGCTGCCCCGAAGAGGATGGCTGCTGCCTGGGCCAGCAGTTCCAGCATCCGCTCGTCGTCGGCGGAGAAGGCCCCGGCCCTGGTGGCGTAGACCTGCAGCGCTCCGATCGGCTCGCCGGCGTAGATCAACGGAGTGCTCAGCACCGACCGCACTCCCAGTCGCAGCGCCCCGGCCGACCAGCGCGGCCATTGCCGGTCGGTGGCGGTGTCCTCCAGGCGCTGGGGTGAGACGGTCTCCCACGCACTCAGGCACGGGCCCTGGCCCAGTTCGTACTGCAGGTCGTCGGCGTCCTCGACGACACGATCGGTGGCGGCCGTGGTGGTCTTGCGTCCGTCCTCTCCCCGCAAGGACACCCCGGCCCCTGCGGCGGAGTCGATCAGCTCCCGGGCCACCTGGCCCAGCTGGTGCACGGCGCTGGTGGCAGAGCCCGGGCGCCGGACCGTGCTCTGCAGACGGGCGAAGGCCGCGGTCAGCTCGGCCACGGACGGTGCGGTGTTCACGATGGTTCCCCCGGCCCGGCCGGGCGGCCCCGTGCAGACGTGCGCGGAACCGCTCAGCGACAACAGCAGGCGATCCGATCGACCCCTGCTCCATGACTCGAGAATACTCCGGAGGCGATCCGTGGCGCACTCCGCTCCCGACCAGGTGGCCCCGACGGGCCCGCCTGCCCCGCGACGCGCCGATGTTCCGTGGCCTTGTTCGGCCCCGTGCTGTCGGCATGGCAGCCCAAGGGTGAGAATGGTGGTGTCGGCAGGCGGAGGGCCTGCCCGAGGGGCAAGCCGTCCCAGGGGCTGACGGGCTTGTCGGAGGAGAAGCGATGGAACCGGATCCGGCGGTGGCCGGGCTCAGTGCTGCCCTGGCCCGCGTCCGGGACGTGGTCCTGGACGCGGGAACCGCCGCCGAGTCCGTGGGCCGGCTGGTGGAGGTGGCCCGGCAGCTGATCCCCTTGGCTGCCGGGGCGGGGATCAGTCTCGTCGACGAGGACGGGGAGTGCAGCACGGTCGCGGCCACCGGGGAGGCGGTGGTCGCGGCCAACGCGCTGCAGTTCGAGCTCGGGGCCGGCCCGTGCCTGCGCGCCTGGGACACGGTGAGCCCCCAGTACGTCGCCGACACCGCGACCGATCCCCGCTGGCCGATCTGGGCCCGGAAGGTGGCCTCGGCGGGGATCCGCTCCGTGCTGTGCGTCCCGCTGGTCGTCCAGGGCCAGGAGATCGGGGCGCTGGAGATCTATGCCACCGAACCCCACGCCTTCACCGACCACGAGGAGCACCTGCTGAATCTGCTCGCCGGCCCGGTCGCGGTTCTCCTCGGGGCGGACCGCACCGGGCGCCGGGCTCCTCGCCTCGACCAGGCGCTGCACGAGGCCACAACGGAGCGGGACCGGATCGAGCGCGCCGTGGGCATGCTGATGGAACGGCGGCACCTGACCGAGTCCACGGCCCGCACCCGGTTGCTGGACACCGCCCGCGACCAGGGTGAGACCCTCGCCCGGACCGCCGAGCACGTCCTGGACAAGACTCGTCCACCGGACTGAACGACCACGGTGTCCGGCCGTTCCGCACGGCAGCGCCACGACCGCGGAACCGGCGCCTGCGGGAGCCGCCTCAGCCCTCCTCTGCGTTGTCGCCGTCGACGAGGTCCGAGACGTAAGGGGCCTGTGGCGGGGGGATCCTGGCGATCAGCTCGTTGGCCGCATGCGCCAGCAGATCACGCTGGAAGGGCGGCAGGCTGAAGGACTGGTGCAGGTAGGCATCGACCTCGGTCTCCCCGGCCTCACCCCCCAGGCTGAAGTAGTGCAACCACAACTCGTCCCTGGTGATCCCGGCCTGCTGGAGGGCCTTGCGCAGCAGACGGGCCTGTTCGCGGGCCACGGCATCATCATCCGCCGGCACTAGGCATCCGCGCCGGGGGAATCGGCCAGTACCGCCCGGGCGATCTCCAGCAGGGGACGCCCCTGGTCCCGGGAGGCCTCCAGCAGCGCCACCCGAGCCTGGTGCTGATCCAGGCCGCGGCGTTCCATCACGATCCCGGTGGCCACATCCACCGTCTGTCGATCCGTCAGGGCGGTGCGCAGGGCCTGACTGAGCTGGTGCGGGGCCTCTGAGGTCTGCGCGGCGCCGAGCAGGGTCGCCGCCGCCGCCGCCAGCAGGCTCAACCGCCGCTCGTCCGCAGCGGTGAACCCGTCAGCGGTGGTGGTGTAGACCTTCAGTGCCCCGATGCAGTGGCCCTTGTACAACATCGGAGCGCTCATCGCCGATCGGACCCCCAGCCGGAGCACCCCAGCACACCAACCCCGCCACCGGGTCTCGGTGGCCGTGTCATCCACCCGCTGCAAGGACTCGGTGGCCCACGCGCTCAGGCACGGGCCCTCCCCCAGCTCGTACTGCAACCTGTCGCCGGCCTCGGCGACCACGTCCGTGGTTCCGGTGGACATCGTGTGCCCCTGGTCGTTGATCAGAGACGCCCCGGCACCGATCGCGGAGTCCACCACGTCCTGGGCGACCTCGGCCAGCTGTTCCACCGCGGAGGTCGCGTTCTCCCGGCTCAACAGCATTCCGTGGATGCGGGCGAAGACCGTGGTCAGCTCCGTACCCGAGAACTCGGTGTCCATGGTGGCCTCCCGCAACCCTGAGTGTCCTCCGCTCCCCCGACGTCCGGCGGCACAGGGGCGATTCGTTCGGTGGAGGACCTTACCCGCCAGAATACTCCGGCTCCCCCGGCGATCAGCCGCCGCGCCTCCGGCCGATCAGCGCGTTCACCGCCGCGCCCTCCCGTCGGCACCTGACGCACCGTCGGGGCCCTCACCCGCGCCGCCGTCAGCGTCGACGTCCGAGGCCGTCTCCCGGTGGTCACCGGCGCCGTCGCCCCTGTCACCGGCAAGGACCTCGCAGGCGTAGAGGGCCCAGCGGCCGGAACCGCGGTCGATGAGCTCGTTGGCCGCATGAGCCACCAGGTCGCGCTCGAATCGCGGCAACCGCAGGGCGTGATGGAGGTAGGCGTCGACCTCCACCTCCCCCACCTCCCCGCCCAGCCGGAAGTAGTGCAACCACAACGCCCCCACCCCGATGCCCGCCGCGTCCAGCACCCGGCGGAGAACCCGCGCCTGCTCGGAGCTCACCCCGTCGTCGTCCACGACGGTGTCCTACCCTTCCCGGTCCGGCGGGCGGTTCAGCGTCTGGCGGGCGACCTGGGCCAGGGGCCGGTCCTGGAGCAGAGCCTCGTCCAACAGCGCTGCCCGGGCCTCCTGGACGTCGGTGCCGTGGCGCTCCATGAGCACCCCGACCGCGACCCCCACCTCCTGCCGGTCCGCCAGGGTCGACTGCAGGGACTCGCTCAGCCGGTGCGGGGCGTCGGTGGGCTGCGCGCAGCCCAGCAGCACCGCCACCGCCCCGGCCAGCAGACCCAGGGTGCCCTCGTCGTCCTCGGTGAACACGCCGGGCTCACGGGCATAGACCTTCATCGCCCCCAGCCGCCGGCCGCCGAGCACCAGCGGGACGCTCACCACCGAGCAGATGCCCTGACCACGGGCGGACGCACACCACTGCGGCCAGCGGCTCTCGGCAGCGGTGTCGTCGATGCGCACCGACGCACCGGTGGCCCAGGCGCTGAGGCACGGACCCTCACCGAGCTCGTACTGCCGGGCATCAGCGGCAGCGGTGAGGGCGTCGGTGGCGCCCGTGGATCTCGGCCCACCGGGGCTGTCGAACAGGGAGGCGCCGGCGCCCACAGCAGTGCCGATCACCGCGCGGGCGACCTGGGCGAGCTGGTCCACCGCCGCGGTCGCGTTCTCCTGACTCAACAGCATGCCCTGGATACGGGCGAAGGCCACGGTCAGCTCGGAAACAGAAGGATCGGGGTCCATGAGGGCTCCCCTCGTCGTGACGACGACCGGAGTTCACGTCCTGGCGTCGATGACCGCCCCGCCCGAAGGGGTGCGTCTCAACAGTTTGCCCTGGTCCTGGACTTTCAGACTACGCCGGCTCCCCGCGGGCACAACCCTTCCCCGGCCTCTGCCGACCTCCTGCATGTCAGGGCGCTGTCGGGTGGATCAGGCAGGGGCGACGACGACGAGCCGCCGGCCGGATCCTCGCCGTGCACCGTGGGCCACCGTCCGCGCCGGGCCGCCCCGTTCCCCGGCGTTCGAGCGGAGCCTCGACGCCGGGGAACGGCCCGCCGGGACGCTCAGCCGGTGTTGCGCAGACCGGCGGCCACCCCGTTGATGGTGATCAGCAGGGCCCGCTGCAGGCCCTCGTCGATCTCCCGGCCCGCGGCCTCCTGCTCCCGGATGCGGTGCAGGAGTTCCACCTGCAGGTAGGAGATCGGGTCGAGGTACTGGTCCCGCACCTCGAGGGTCTGCTTGAGCGTGGGGTTGCCGTCCAGCAGCTCCCGCTCGCCGGTCAGCCGGGTGAGCTCCTCGAGGGTGAGCTCGTACTCGCGGCGGATCACCTCGAAGAGGTGGTGGAGCCGCTCGGGCACGAGCGCCCGGACGTAGTGGGAGGCGATCTCCAGGTCGGTCTTTGCCATGGTCATCTCCACGTTGGAGACCACGGAGCGGAAGAAGTGCCAGCGCTGCACCATGGCGCGCAGGTCCTCCTCCATGCCGGCCTCGCGGGCGGCGCGCAGGCCCGAGCCCATCCCGAACCAGCCCGGCACGATCTGCCGCGACTGCGTCCAGCCGAAGACCCACGGGATGGCGCGCAGCCCGCCGAGGCCCTTGTCCGACGACGGCCGCTTGGCGGGCCGGGAGCCGATGTTCAGCGCGCCCAGCTGCTCCACGGGCGTGGAGGTCACGAAGTACTCGGGGAGGTCGGGGTCCTCGACCAGGCCCGTGTAGGCGGCGAACGCGGCGTCGCTGGCCACGTCCATGACCTCGCCCCAGCGGGTGAGCTCCTCCTCCGAGGAGCGCGGGTCCTGGTGCAGGGCGGTGGCCCGCAGCACGGCGGCCAGGGACAGCTCGAGGTTCTCGCGCGCGAGCGCGGGCAGGGAGAACTTGTCGCTGATCACCTCGCCCTGCTCGGTGAACCGGATCTCTCCGGCCAGGACGCCGCTGGGCTGGGCCAGGATCGCGTCGTGGGTCGGCCCGCCGCCGCGGCCCACGGAGCCGCCGCGGCCGTGGAACAGCCGCAGCCGCACGCCGTGCTTCGCGGCGACGTCGCGCAGCCGGCGCTCGGTGCGGTGGATCTCCCACCGGCTGGTCAGCACGCCGGACTCCTTGTTGGAGTCGGAGTAGCCGAGCATGACCTCCTGGAGGTCCCCGCGCGCGGCCACCACGCGCCGGTAGGCGGGGTCGGAGAGCAGCTCGTCGATGACCTCGGCGGAGCGTCGCAGCTCGTGCACGGTCTCCAGCAGGGGTGCGAAGCCGATCGTGGCTCGGTCGCCGGCGCTGCTGAGGTCCACGAGCCCGGCCTCGCGGGCCAGGATCACGGGGGCGAGGATGTCGTCGGCCTCACGGGTCATGGACACGATGTAGGTCTCGACGATCTCCTCGCCGTAGGTCTCCTGCGCCCGGGCGATCTCGCGGAAGACCGCGAAGGTGCGGTCGGCGTCGCCGTCGAGGTGCACCGCCCCGGTGGAGAGACCCGGCGGGGCCAGCGGCCGGCGGCCGGCCAGCTCCCCGGCGAGCACGCGGGCGCGGGTCGCGCGGTCCATCTGCGCGTACGGCCCGTCGAGCTCCCCGATGCGGTCGAGCAGCTGCCCGACGGCGTCGTGGTGGGCGTCGGCGTGCTCGCGGACGTCCAGGGTGGCCAGGCCCAGGCCGAAGCCCGCGATGGTGCGGGTGGCGGCCGCGAGCGTGCCGTCGGCGGCCAGCCCGCCGGAGTTGTTCCGCAGCGAACGGGCCACGACGTCGAGGTCCTCGATCAGCTCCGCGGTGGTGCGGTAGTCCCGGCCGGGCTCGTGCGGGGTCTCCTCGGCGAACCGGCGGCGAGTGTTGATGAGCTTGCCCTTGATGCAGGTGAGCTTGAGCCGGTAGGGCTCCTGCGCGTTGAGCTCCAGGACCCGCGGGTCCAGGCCGGGCAGGTGCGCGACGTCGCGCTCCAGGGACTCCACCAGCTCGGGGTCCACGTCCACGATGGCCGTGGAGGAGGACAGCCGCGAGACCAGCACGTCCAGGAAGCCGAGGGCGAGGTCCACGGCCGCCTGCCCCTGGAGCCGCAGCACCTCGCGGGTCATCTCAGGGGTCACGTTCGGGTTGCCGTCCCGGTCGCCGCCGATCCAGGAGCCGAAGCGCAGCGGCGGGGCGCCCGCGGGCAGGTGCACCTCGTGCTGGGCGAGCTGGTCCTCGAGGTCCGAGAGCAGCACGGGCATGGTCTCGGTGAGGACCTCCCGCAGGTAGTACAGGGCGTTGCGGGCCTCGTCGAGCGGGGTGGGCCGGTTCTGGCGCAGCTCGTCGGTCTGCCACAGCAGGTCGATGAGCTCGGCGAGCCTCCGGTCCTGGCTCCGGCGCGCGGCCGTCCCCTCGGGGGTCTCCTGGGAGAGGATGTCGGAGAGATGCCGGATCTTGGTCAGCACCGACCTGCGCGAGGCCTCCGTGGGGTGCGCGGTGAACACCGGGCGGACGTCGAGGAGGTCCACGGCCTCGCGCAGCTTCTCCGCCCCCGCCTCCTCGGTGATGTCGGCGACGGCCGCGGCGATCCACCCCTGGTCCTCGGGGCGCTGCCCGAGCACGCGGACGCGGTGGACCTGCTCGGCCGCGTTGGCCAGGTGGAAGTAGTGGGCGAAGGCGCGCACCAGGTCGGTCGCCCGGTCCAGCGGCAGGGAGCCGAGGAGCTCCCGGACCGGGCCGGCGGCGCCGTCCTCCTCGGCCGTCTTGGCGTCCTTGGTGAGCCGGCGGACCTGCTCCACCAGCTCCAGCAGCTCCTGGCCGCGCTGGCGGGTCAGTGTCTCGCCCAGAAGGGTGGTGATGCGGCGGACGTCGGCCCGCAGGGGGGCGTCGATCACCCCGGCGGGGCTCCGGTCGAGGTCCGTGGACCGGTCGTGCTGCGTCGTCATGGTCGGCTGCTCCTGGCTGGTCGGTCGGGGCGGAAGCGCGCACGACCGACGAGCGGTCGCGCCGTCGGTGCCTGTCCTTCCACCCTACCCGGGACCGGGACGGCGTGTCCTGCGCCACCGTGACGCGCGCCCGGCCCGTGCCCGGGAGGCCGCCGGGACGGTAGGTTCGGCGGTGAGCGCAACAACGTGCCAGGAGGAACCCGTCATGGCCCAGAACCCGCACGGCGACGCCCCGCACGGGCCCGCGGCCGGACCGCCGCACCGGCCCGGGACCGCCGGGTTGCGGCTGCTGCTGCGGCTGACGCTGATCTCCTTCGCGGCGAGCGTGCTGGACGGCGTGGTGCAGGGGCTCACCGGCTCCGGACCGGTCCTCGTGCCGAGGGGGCTCACGGCCGTCCCCGGGCTCTCCACCGCCGTGCTGGCCGCCGACCTGGTGCTGACGACGGCTCTCTACACCCTCGTCTGGTTCCCCCTGCGCCGGCGCCTCCAGTGGGGGTGGGTCCTGGGCCTCGTCTTCTGCTCCCTCGCGGTGCTCGGCGGCGTGTTCAACCTGCCCGTCTTCGTGCTCGACGGGCACCTCCCGGCCGCGGCGAGCACCCTCGTGCTGGTCGCCGTCAACGTCCTCTGGCTCACCGTCGCGGGCCGGTCCGACGTGCGGGCGGTCCTGCGCTGAGGGACCGGTGCCCCCGCCGGGCGCGGAGCCGCCACGCCGTCGACGGTACGTATGCTGATCGCACCCACAGATCGGAGCACTCCCGGACGGAGAGGACACCATGACCCACCACCCCGCGCAGAGCCGGACGGCCCTGCTCGCGATCGACATGCAGAACTCCTACTTCGAGTTCCCCGAGCTCGAGGAGCAGCGGGAGTCCGTGACGGCGAAGGTCAACGAGCTGATCGCGGCGGCCCGCCGGGGCGGCAACCCCGTCGTCCTCGTCAGGACCCAGCACGAGCGCGACCGCTCGACCTGGACCGTCAACATGCACGACGACGACGAGGGCTTCGCCTACCCGGGCACGGAGCAGGCCCAGTACGTGACCGGCCTGGACACCGAGGGCGGCGTGGGTCTCGTGAAGACCCGGGACAGCGCGTTCTTCGACACCGACCTCGCGGCCCGCCTGCGAAACCTCGGCGCGGGGCACCTGGTGCTGTGCGGGGTCTCCACGCACAGCTGCGTGTCCCAGACCGCGGTCGACGCGTTCGCCCACAACTTCCGGGCCGCCGTGGCGCGGGACGCCGTGGCCTCCGAGAACCCCGACCTGTCCCGGGCGCTGCTGGCCTTCCTGGCCGACGAGATGCGCCAGGAGATCCTGGAGCAGGCCGAGGCCGTGTCGCGGCTGCGGGGCTGAACGGCGCGCCCTGTCCCGCCCGGCGCTCCGGGCTCGGGCGGCTACGCGTCCGCGGCCATGTCGTCGACCAGCCGGCGCACCTCGGTGCCGAACAGCTCGATGCTGCGCGTCATGCGGGCGTGGTCGAGGGTGCCCACGGCGTACTTGAGGTCGAAGCGCGAGGCGCCCAGCGCCGTGCACGAGCGCACGATCTTGCGCGCCACGGTCTCCGGGGAGCCGACGAAGTAGGCGCCCTCCGGCCCGCACATCGCGTCGAACTCCGAACGGCCGAGCCGGCCCCAGCCGCGCTCCCGGCCGATCCGGTCGTGGGTGTACGCCTGGTGCGGGAAGAACTCGTCGCGGGCCTGCTCGTCGGTCTCCGCCACGTAGCCCGGGGAGTGGAAGGCCACCGGCCGCGGCTCCTTCCCGAAGTGCTCGAGGGCCTTGCGGTAGTGGTCGGCGAAGGGTGCGAAGGCGGCCGGGCGGCCGCCGATGATCGCGAAGATGACCGGCAGCCCGTAGTGGGCGGCGCGCACCACCGAGCTGGGCGAGCCGCCGACGGCGATCCACGTCCGCAGCCCGCCGGACTCGGTCTTGGGGTAGACCTCCAGGCCGTGGATCGGCGCGCGCAGCCGGCCCTCCCACTCGACGGGCCCCTCGGCGCGCAGCACGTCGAACAGCTGCAGCTTCTCCTCGAACAGCGCCTCGTACTCCTCCAGCGGGTGGCCGAACAGCGGGAAGGACTCGGTGAAGGACCCGCGCCCCAGGATGACGTCGGCGCGGCCGGAGGAGAGCGCGTCCACGGTCGCGAAGCGCTGGTAGACGCGCACCGGGTCGTCGGAGCTGAGCACCGTCACGGCCGAGCCGAGACGGATCCGCTCGGTCACCGTCGCGATGCCCGCCAGGACCGTCTCGGGCGAGGAGACCGCGAAGTCCTCCCGGTGGTGCTCGCCGACCCCGAAGAAGTCGAGGCCCAGCCCGTCGGCCAGCCGGGCCTCGGCCACGACGTTGCGGATCACCCGGGCGCCGCTGAGCATGCGCCCGTCCGGGCCGGGGTAGACGTCGCCGAAGGTGTTGAGGCCGAGCTGGATCGTCACGGGGAGCTCCTGGTCGCAATTTTGTGGACGTATCTATAAAGACGGCTCGTCCCCGTTTTGTTCCGGCCCCTCCCGGCGGTCCCGGATCAGCGCGTCAGCCACTCCCAGGCGGTGTGCTTCTCGGGTCCGGGGACGCCGCTGACGATCCAGGCGACGTCGTCCGTCGAGAGCGGGAAGGGCCGCTCCCCCTCCTGCTCGGGGTCGAGCTCGTCGCCGTGCTCGAGGCTCCACAGCTCCGCGAAGACCTGGGTGGCCCCGTGCCGTGCGAGGAGCTGCTCGCGGACGTCCTCGGCGCGCTCGTCGAGGTGGTCCTGGAGAAACCCCGCGAGCTCTGCCGCGAAGCCGTCGGGGTCCTCCTCCGCCCGCTCCGGCTCGAGGTCCCAGAGCCGGCGCACGACCGCGAGCACCTCGTCGTCGTCCAGCGGGGCGCCCTCCCGCCGGGGGTCCGGAACGCCGGCCGCCGGCCGCTCCCCCGCCGCGACGGCCAGGAACCGTTCCTGCAGGACCAGCAGCGCCGCCACCGTCAGCACGTCCCGCACCCGAGGGCCGGGACCGGCGTCGGCGTCGCCGTCGTCGGCGTCGTCGTCGTCGAGGGCCTCGTCGCCGGGTCCGGGGGCGAGGAGACCTTCCCAGGCGTGGCGCACCCAGGCCCAGACACGGTCGGCGTCGACGGAGCGGATCGCGGAGGGGCGCCAGCCCGCGGTCGCCGCCCGCCACCGGGCGTCGAGGGCCGGATCGCCCCGGACGGTCGCGGCGGGGCCGGGCGGCTCGGCGGGCGGGTGACTGAACACGGTGGCGCTCCTGAGGTGGTGGGGTCCGGCGGCGGACCGGTGGAGTGGTGCGGTTGCGCGGGCTCGACGTCCTGGTCCGCCCAGGGTAAGGGCCGGACGTTCCATCCCGGCCAGGCGTCGGTCACAGCGTGTCCGCCTGTTCCTGGCACCTGATGCCGCAGACTCGTGCCGGCAGGGCCTCGACGGCCCCGGAGGACGGATGCAGACGGCCGGACACCGACCGTGGGGGCGGTACGCGTGTGCCGTGCGCACCCGCGACGTCGTCGAGCGTCTCCGGCCCCCCCGTGCCTCACTCAAGGCTGACAGAGAGGGCGAGGAGAACCGGCCGGCTCCCCCGGTCGAGCCGGCGGAGTGGTTCTCCGTCGAGGCCGAGGTCGACGAGCACGGCCGGCGGGTCGACCCGGACGACGCCGTGGGCCTGCTCGTCCACCCCGACCGGGACGACCTGGCCGAGGCGCCGGCGGAGCAGGCCGGGGTCCGGTCCGTGGTCCAGCTCGACCGCGCGGTGCTGGTCGTGAACTCGCCGGCGCTGTGCGCCCACGGGCTGCGCGCCACCGTCGTGCAGGCCGTCGCCGCCTCCCACGGGAGGGCCCGCGACCAGGTCGCCCGCCCGGGCGCCGTCACCCCGGACCGGGGCGAGGACACGCGGACCGTTCCGGCGCCGGTGGACGGCCACCGTCACCGAACGCAGCGGCGCCCCGGTGTCGCCGCGCCGGCGGGGGACCCGGCCGCACGCGCTGCCGCTCCGGGGACACGCCGTCGCCAGGTGCGGCCTCGGAGCGGTGGACGGGCCGACCTGAGCCGCCGACCCGGCACCGGCTCCCGCCGGCCGCGGTCAGGCCTCCACGGGTTGCGCCGGCCCGCCCGTCGGCTGCGAGGCGGCGATGAGCCGGTGCACCACCGTCTCGGCGTCCGAGGAGGGGTTGCCGAACCGGTGCATCGTGATGGAGACGGCCTGCTCCGCGAGCATCCGGAGCAGCTCGATGCGCGGGGCCCCGACCACCGGGTCCCCGAGCACGGCGACCTCGGGCCGGTCCGCGAGCGCCTCGGCGAGCCCCGGTGCGGACCCGACCACACGGATCCGCCCGGCCCCGTGCGGGAAGGGCCAGTCGGCGGCGACCTGGACGAAGGACTCGTCGTCGCAGGGGTCCGCCACGGAGCGGAAGAGCTCCTGCACCTCCCCGGGCATCTCCGCGGACGGCACGAGGACCACGGGGGAGCCGGAGCGCACGGCGGCCAGCCCCACCCGGACGACGTCGGCGAGCCGGGCGTCCTCGGTGGCGCGCACGACGACGTCGCGCGGGCGGTAGCGGAACAGGTTCGCCTCGGCGTCCAGTCCGGTGGGGTCCTGGGCGCGGCCGAACTCGTGGTCCCACCAGGCCTGGTCCCGCTCCGCGCACGCGGTGAGCCAGGCGGCGTCGGCCTCGTTCAGGAGCGGGCGCAGGGCGTCGAGGTGACGGGCGATCGTCGTCGACGGCGTGGATCCCGCTCCCTCGTCGTGGTCCTCGGCCGCGTCGCGGAACGGGGCCCTCTGCCAGGAGCCGAGCTGGACGAGGTAGTTGGGTCCGCCGGCCTTGGCTCCCAGGCCCACCGAGGACCTCTTCCAGCCGCCGAAGGGCTGGCGCTGGACGATGGCGCCGGTGATGCCCCGGTTGACGTAGAGGTTGCCCGCCTCGACGAGGTCCACCCAGGTGCTGATCTCCTCGGGGTCCAGGGAGTGCAGCCCGGCCGTCAGCCCGTACTCGACGGCGTTCTGCAGCTCGAGCGCCTCGTGCAGGTCCCGGGCGCGCATGAGGCCGAGGACCGGGCCGAAGCACTCGGTGCGGTGGAAGAAGGAGCCCGGGGCCACGCCGGTCTTGATGCCGGGTCGCCACAGCCGCCCGGTGTCGTCGAGCAGCTCCGGCTCGAGCAGCCACTCCTCCCCCGGCTCGAGGCGGGTCAGGGCACGGTGCAGCTTGTCGGCGGGCTCCGTGATCACGGGGCCCACCGATGCCTGGAGGTTCTCCGGCATGTCCACGACCATGGAGGACGCGGCGTCCAGCAGCTGCCGGCGGAACCGGTCGGACTCCGCCACGCTGCCGACCAGGATGCCCAGGGACGCCGCCGAGCACTTCTGGCCGGCGTGGCCGAAGGCGCTGGTCACCAGGTCCCAGACGGCGAGGTCCCGGTCCGCGCTCGGCGTGATGACCATCGAGTTCTTGCCCGAGGTCTCCGCGGTCATGGCCTTGCCCGGGCGCCAGGAGCCGAACAGGCGGGCGGTGTCGTAGGCGCCCGTGAGGATGATCCGGTCGATCCCGGGGTGGGAGACGAGGGCCTGGCCGACCTCACCCTCGACCGAGTCCACCAGCTGCAGCACGTCGCGCGGGACCCCGGCCTCCCAGAGCGCCTCGATCACGGCGGTCGAGCAGCGCCGGACCTCGGGGGCCGGCTTGTGCAGCACCGCGGCCCCGGCGGCCAGGGCGGCGACGGTGGACCCGGTGGGGATGGCCAGCGGGAAGTTCCACGGCGGGGTGACCAGCACCAGGCGGTCGGGGACGAACCGGGCGCCGTCCACCTCCTCGAGCTCGAGGGCCCGCCGGGCGTACCAGCGGCAGAAGTCGACGGCCTCGGAGACCTCCGGGTCCGACTGGCCCAGTGTCTTTCCGCCCTCGGCGCCCGCGACGGCGAGCAGGTGACCCCGCCGCCCGGCCAGGACGTCGGCCGCGCGGTTGAGGATCTCCGCACGCTCGCGCGCTCCCCGCTCGTGCCAACCCTCGGCGGCGGCCCGTCCCGTGGACACGACCCGTTCCACGTCCTGCGCGTTCAGGGGCCCGGGGACGGGCAGGTTCTCGTACCACTGCCGGTCGCCGATGCGGGCCGCGATCTCCTCGGCCCACGCCTGGTTCGCGGGCACGGCGACGTCCGTGTCCGGCTCGTTGCGGAACGGCTCGTCCAGGGACAGGTGGGCGGAACCGGCACCGGGGCCCGTGCGGTCCTGGGTGCGGGCGGGGGCCGGGGCCGCGGCGTCGTGCGGGCCCAGGGCCTCGAGGGCGGCGCGGAAGCGCTGCTCCTCCCGCGCGAAGATGTCGTTGTCCGGTTCGAGCGCGAAGATCCCCGACATGAAGTTCTCGGAGGAGGCGTTCTCCTCGAGCCGGCGCACGAGATAGGACACGGCCACGTCGAACTCCGCGGGGCGCACGGCGGGCACGTAGAGCAGCAGCTGCCCCACGTCCTCGCTCACGGCGTGGGCCTGCTCCACGGCCATGCCCTGGAGCATCTCGAACTCGATCCGGTCCGTCACGCCCCGCCGCTCGGCGAGCAGGTGGGCGAAGGCGATGTCGAAGAGGTTGTGCCCGGCCACGCCCAGCCGCAGCCCCCGCATCCGGTCCGGCACGAACAGCCAGTCCAGCACCCGCTTGTAGTTCGTGTCGGTCTCCTGCTTCGAGCCCCACGTGGCCAGGGGCCAGCCGTGCAGCTCGGCGTCGACGCGCTCCATGGGCAGGTTCGCGCCCTTCACGAGCCGCACCTTGATCCCCGCCCCGCCGGCCGCCACCCGCTCGGCGGACCACGCCGAGAGCCGCCGGACCACGGACAGCGCGTCCGGCAGGTACGCCTGGACCACGATCCCCGCCTCGTAGCCGTGCAGCTCGGGGTGCTCGAGCAGGCGCGTGAACACCTCCGTCGTCAGGTGGAGGTCGGAGTAGACCTCCATGTCCAGGTTGATGAACTTGCTGCCCTCGGGAGCCTCCGCCGCCGCCCGGTATACGGGCAGCAACCGGTCGACGACCTTCGTGACGGTGCCCTCGAACCCCCAGTGGGAGAGCTGGGGCACCACGGAGGAGACCTTGATGGAGACGTAGTCGACGTCGTCCCGGTCCAGCAGCTCGGCGGCGTCCGCGAGGTGCTTGCCGGCCTCCTCCTCGCCGAGGACCTCCTCCCCGAGCAGGTTGATGTTCAGCCGGTGGCCCTGGGCCGTCAGCTTGCGCACGGCCTGGCCGAAGGGCTTGGGCCGCGCGTCGACGATGAGGTGCCCCACCATGTGGCGCAGCTGGGCGCGGGCGGCGGGGACCACGACGTGCGGCGCCTTGGTGGAGAGCGCCGAGCCGAGCCGGACCTCGGCGCGGTCGGCGGCGGGCATGCCGCGGGGCACGATGCGCGCGAGCGCCCGGAGCGCCCTGGCGGCGGCACGGACGTCCTCGGTGCGCACGACCCGGTCCACGAACCCCACGGTGAACTCGAGCCCGTGGGGGTCCTGGAGGATCCCGGCCAGCCGGTCGGCGGCGCCGTCACGGTGCCGGTGCTCCCGGCCGGCACGGAGGAGCCACTGCCGGACGAGGCCCACGGCCTCGTCCGCCAGGGCCCGGGAGTCGGGGACTGCAGGGGCGTCGGCGGTCATGGTGGCACTCTCCTGGAGCATCGGCCCGGCCGCGGCACCGGGGCACACCCCCGGTCACCGGCCGCCTCCACCGGGCGTCTGGACAGCCGGTGGCTCCACGCTACGGCCCGGCGGCCCGGCGGGGAAGAGCCGTCAGGCCTCCGCGCGCCGCAGGACGTCCGTGGCCAGCCTGCCGAGGACCGCCCGGTGCGGGGCCAGCGTGGCGTGCCAGTAGGCCCGGCCCGCCGTCCCCGCCGGCCGGAAGACCGTCGTCTGGCGGTACACCAGCGTGCCGTCCCCCCGCGGCTCCAGGGAGATGTCCAGCCAGGCCTGGCCCGGCATCCGCACGAGCGAGCGCAGCCGGAGCCGCCTCGGCGGCTCGAGCGCCTCCACGATCCACCAGTCCAGCCGCTGACCGACCGCCAGATGGTCCGGGTCCTCCCGGTGGCGCAGCCGGCCGGGCGGCAGGCCCAGCCGGTTGGCCGTGGCACGGGCGACCCACACGGGGTCGGTGCTGTACCAGCCCCGCCGGCCGCCGATGCCCTCGACGACGGCCCACACGGCCTGCTGGTCCGCGGTGGTCGTGCGCTCCACGGTGTCGACGTAGAAACCCCGGGTCTGTCCCATGCCCCTATCCAAGCACGCGACGGCCGGGCCGAGGAGGGGCGTGCCGGGCGTTCCCCGCCGCGAACGGACGCGCCCCTCCCCCCCCTCCGGCCCCGGCGGGGCGCCTTCAGCGCACCACGACGCCGAAGCGCACCAGGTGCTCCAGCAGGCCGTCGGTCGTCTCCAGCGCCGCGAGCTCGGCGGGGGCGACCCAGCGCACGGCGTCGGCGTCGTCGCCGGGGCGCAGCCCGCCGCCCAGGTAGGTCGCGGCCACGTCGTGGACCTCGTACACCACGTCGGCGCCGCCGGGGATGCGGACCACACCGAGCTCCCGGTCGGGGCGCACCCGGGCTCCGGTCTCCTCGAACGTCTCGCGGACCGCGGCCGACTCCGGGGTCTCGCCGGCCTCGATCTTCCCGCCCGGCACGCTCCAGCGGCCGCGCTGCGGCTCCCGCCCGCGCCGGACCAGCAACAGCCGGCCGTCCGGGTGGACGACCACCGCCGCGGCGGCCTGGACGATCCTCATGGGCGTGACCCTAGCAGCGTGGGCAGTCCCGGCCGCCAGAGGCCGAACCCGTGATGCCGGCCAGGGAGTTCACGGATACCGGCAGGGAGCCCACCGGGCTCGCTCATCCCGTGGACCACGTCCCGGATCATGGTGAACGCCGGCACCGAGTCGATCAGGATGCTGCCGTACGCCTCCTGCCCCAGGTGGTCGACGTTCGTGTCCGGGGAGACCCACGTGACGAACCCGTTGTCGAGCACGAAGACGAAGGGCAGGAGGACGAGGGCGAACAGCCGGCCCAGCACCGGATGGGAAGTGTCCGGTAACCAGGTCATCCGCAGGTGAACGGGCAGCGACCTGTCCCGCGGCGATCGGGGTCAGTCGGGGAGCCGGTTGCCGGTGGCGGCGTCGAAGAGGTGGACGTGCTCCAGGGTGGGGGTCACCCACATGGTGGACTCGGACTTCGGCGGGTTGCGTCCCTCCACGCGGACGATGAACTCGTGGGCGTTGGGGTCGTCCTCGGCCCCGGTGGTGTTGTCCACCGGCACCACGGTGTTGGCCGCGGTGACCGGGGCGAG
>NZ_JBISWL010000003.1:0-14538 GCF_044462265.1 Kocuria rhizosphaerae | reverse complement strand
CAGCCGCCGCCGACCAGACCGCAGCGCTCGTCGGTGACCGGGTAGCCGTACCGGCCGGCCTCCCGGCCGCCGAGGACCCACTTGTGCCCGATGGCCCCGTTGGTCTTGACCGCCCGGGCACCGGTGGCGGAGGTCCAGTAGACCGTGGAGGAGTTCGAGTAGGTCTGCTGGCACCCGCCGCCGACCAGCAGGCAGGACTCGTCGGCCACGGGCCAGCCCAGCGTGTCCACCCCGCCGGAAGCCAGCCACTTCTGGCCGATGGCCCCGCGCAGCTGCACGAAGTGCGCACCGTGGGCCTCCGACCACAGGACCGGGCCGTTCTCGTGCGGCCACTCCCAGCCCCCCTTCCACTGGCGCATCGCCGCAGTGGGCTCCCCGGACCGGGCGGCCACGCGCGCCGCCGCCTCCTCGAGGGCCGCCCGGACGTCGGCGGGCACGTGGGCGTTCGGGTCCGTCTCCGCGGCCGCCGCCGCGGAATCGGTGCCGGCGGAGGGCTCGGGATCGGTCGAGGGCTCGGGGTCGGCGGAGGGCTCGGTCTCGGGATCCGGGGCCGCGGAGGGGTCGGCGTCCGTGGCGGCGTCCGGGTCGGCGTCGTCGCGTGCCGTGGAGTTCTCCGCGTCCTCGGACGGTTCCGCGGGGCCGGTGGGGGTCGACGTGCCCTCGGGCTCCGGGGTCACCGTGACCACGGCCCGGACCTCGGTACCGGACGGGTCGACCACGGCGTAGCCGACCGCCACGGGCTCGGTCACGGCCGCCGCGCCGTCCGGCTCCAGGGCGAGAACGGGGTGTCCGGGCGCGTCCCAGTCCTCGGGGAGCTCGGCGGGGTCCGTGTCCGGGGACACGACGCGGAGGACCCCCACATCGGTCGCGAGCTCCCCGCCGAGCTCCTCCTCGGGGGTGGTGGCCTCCGGATCGACGAGCAGCAGCCGCACCCCGGCGGGGTCCGGCAGCCCGTCGTTGGCCAGGACGTCGATCCGCACCGTCCCGTCGGTCCCGGCCAGGTCGAGGTCGTCGTCGACCGGCACGACCGGTCGCGTGGTCGTCGCCGGGGGTGAGGCGGTCGCGGCGGCCGAAGCGTCCGGTCCGGGGCTCGCGGGCGCCGCGGAGGCGCCCGGGGCGCCGGCCAGGACGACGGCGAGACAGGCCGCGATCGCGGCTGGGAGGCGCAGTGCTGAGATGCTCATCATGGTCCCTTGCCGTCCGATCAGCCGGTGAACTCGACGTAGTGGTCGGGGGTGGTGTTGTCGAACACGCGGACCGCGAGGTCCGCGTCGTGGGGAGCGCTGAAGGCGGCGTCGAGCGAGACGGACTCCCCGGGGGCGATGGTCGGGAAGGTCTCCATCCGCACACCCAGGGACTCGTCGAAGACGGGGACGGCCGGCTCGCCGCCGGCGAGGGCCACGGGGAAGGACCACGGCAGCGCGTCGACCGGCGTCGCGCCCGTGTTGGTGAGGGTCAGGGTGAAGACCTGCACGGGGGTTCCGGGCGCGGCCCGGACGGGCTGATCGCCCGTGGTCGCGGGTCGGGGCCCCTCCACGACGGCGTCCAGGGACTCGGAGACGGTCTGCGTCGACCCGAACTGCGCGGCCGCGTCACGGGTGGCGGTGTCGTCGTAGGGTGCCACGTCGTTGCCCGGGGGCGCGGTGCTCGCCGAGGGCGCGCCGGCATCGTGCGTCGTCGACGCCGGGGACGGGAATCCCGCCGTGGTGGCGGCGGGTTCCGGCGACGCGGAGGCGTCGGGCCCCCCGCCCCCGGCGCACGCCGTGAGGGCGACGGCCAGCAGGGCCGCGCCGACGGGCAGGCGGCACCGGCCGGGCGACCTGGGGAACGGGACAGTCATGGGGGCACTCCTCGCCGCGGACCTGGGGGGGGGACGGACCAGCACCTCGCGACCCCCGGCCGGCGGGGGCGGCGAGGTGCCGGTCCGGTGATCGTCAGGCTACACGGAGCATTTGCTAGTGCGACCAGGATGACGTCGTGTGGCGGCGGTCACAGCGCGGGCCGGTGGTCCCCCGCCGGACCGGACCTCCCGGGCCCGGCACCGGTGGCGCCGGCCCCGGGCAGGGCGCGGTGGAACCAGGGGCGCGCCCGGGGAGGGGGTGGCGGGGAAGGACGCGACGGGGACGAGGACGTGGAGCCCCCTACCGGATTCGAACCGGTGACCCCCTGTTTACAAGACAGGTGCTCTGGCCAGCTGAGCTAAGGAGGCGGGCGGCCGCCGGGGCGCGAGCAGGGCTGCGGGCCGGCGGCAGGTTTCCCAGGATATCGGACGGGTCCGGGGACCCCGAAATCCCGGGCCCGCGCCCACGGCACGACGGCGCCGCACCCCGTGAGGGACGCGGCGCCGTCGTCGGGCCGTGGATCCTGCCCGGTCGCGGGGACGTCACCCGTTGACCTCCACGGCCTCCTCCAGGGCGTCCTGGAAGGCCTCGTTGCCCAGCCGCTCCCCGTCGATGAACACCGTGGGGGTGCCCGTGATGCCGTTGGCCAGGGACTCCTGCGACACCACGTTCACCATCGGTCGCCAGGTGTTCTCCTCGAGAGCGGACGCGATGTCCGCGCCGTGCTTCTCGGCGATCTCGGCCAGCTGCTGGTCGTCCAGCCCGCCCGTGCCCTGGTGGGTGAAGACCTCCGCGACGAAGGCGAGGTACTGCTCGGTCGAGACCTGGTTGCCCACCTCGTAGGCGGCGGCCGCGGAGCGGGAGGAGTAGTTCGTGGGCGTGGCCCGGTCGAGGAAGTTCAGGTTGCGGTACTCGAGGGTGACGTCCCCTGAGGTCACGGCCTCCTCGAGGAGCTCACCGTTCTCGGTCTCGAAGTCGGCGCAGTGCACGCACTCGAAGTCCTGGAAGATCACGACCTGCACGGGGTCGTCGGACTCGGCGGCCTCCTCCGGGTCGACGATCCCGGGCGGGACGGCGGACTCGTCCGGGGTCTCCGGCGGCTCGGGGACCTCGTCGAGGTCGCGCTCCTGCACCTCCGACTCGCCCGTCACGATCCCGTCCGCGGTGAGCACGGTGCCGCCCCACTGGTTGGCGCTCGCCGGCACGGGCCCGGCCTCCGGGATCTGCTGGGCACGGTTCTGCGCGACTACCACGCCGATCACCACGACGATGGCGAGGACGACGGCGAGGATGCCGAACTGGAGCAGCCGGCGCGAACGCTTCTCCTTCCGCGCGTGCTGGTCGGCGATCTGCCGGGCCCGTTCGCGGGCGGCGTCGCGGTTCCGGGGGGCGGGGGTGCTGCTGGATGCCATGGGTCCTCTTCGGAGATCCTGGGGGGCGGGTGCTGACGTGTCGCCGCCCAGGTTATCGGACCCCTGCCGGGGCCACCCATTCAGCGGTCCCGGCCGGAACCGTGAGCACGCTGACGATTAGACTGGGGCCAGGACGAGGACGACCGAGCGGAAGGACACCCCCGTGAGCGCAGAGCAGAGCCCCGCAGCCCCAGGCCCCGCCGGCCCGGGGGCCCCGGACGCCCCGGACGCCCCGGAGGGGGACTACGACTTCGTCGTCGTCTCCAACAGGCTCCCCGTCGAGCGTGTCCTCGAGCACGGCGAGGCCTCGTGGCGGCCGTCACCCGGAGGTCTCGTCGCGGCCCTCTCCCCCGTCATGGCCCGGAACGCCGGGGCCTGGGTGGGCTGGCACGGCGCGGCGGACGAGAAGCTGGAGCGCTTCGACCACGACGTCTTCCACCTGGCACCCGTCCCCCTGTCCGCGGACGAGGTCCGGGAATACTACGAGGGCTTCTCCAACGCGACCCTGTGGCCCCTGTACCACGACGTGATCGCCCCGCCGGAGTTCCACCGCGCCTGGTGGAACGTCTACCGCCGGGTCAACCGGCGCTTCGCCAGCAGGACGGCGGAGGTCGCCGCGCCGGGCGCGACCGTGTGGGTGCAGGACTACCAGCTCCAGCTGGTGCCCCGGATGCTGCGGGAGCTCCGCCCGGACCTGACGATCGGGTTCTTCAACCACATCCCGTTCCCGCCCCTGGAGATCTTCGGGCAGCTGCCGTGGCGGCGGGCCATCCTCGACGGCCTGAGCGGGGCGGACCTCATCGGCTTCCAGCGTCCCGGGGACGCCCAGAACTTCCAGCGCTGCGTCCGCCGATTCCTGGGCGTGGCCTTCCGCCAGGGCCGTGCCCGCTTCGGCGAGGGCGAGGACGCCTGGACGCTGCGGGCGCACTCCTACCCCATCTCGATCGACGCCGCGGCGATCGAGGAGATCGCCTCACGGCCGGAGGTCCGGGCACGGGCCGAGGAGATCCGGCACGAGCTCGGGGACCCGGAGACCGTGTTCCTGGGCGTGGACCGCCTGGACTACACGAAGGGCATCCTGCACCGGATCAAGGCCTACGGGGAGCTGCTCGAGGAAGCGAAACTCACGGTGGGCCCCTCCGTGCTGGTGCAGGTGGCCAACCCCTCCCGCGAGCGGGTGGAGTCCTACGTGCACCTGCGGGAGAAGGTCGAGGGGCTCGTGGGGCACCTCAACGGCCAGCACGACACCATCTCCCACACGGCGATCCGGTACCTGCACCACGGCTACCCCTTCGAGGAGATGGTGGCGCTGTACCTGGCCACCGACGTCATGCTCGTGACCTCGCTGCGGGACGGGATGAACCTCGTGGCCAAGGAGTACGTGGCCGCCAGGACCGACGGCTCCGGGGTGCTCGTGCTCTCGGAGTTCACCGGCGCCGCCGAGCAGCTCAAAAAGGCCCTGCTGATCAATCCCCACGACATCGACGGTCTGAAGGAGGCGATGCTCCGGGCCAGGTCCATGCCCCCGGCGGAGGCGAAGAAGCGGATGCGGGCGATGCGCCGGCAGGTGCTGGGCAATGACGTCAACGACTGGTCCGAGACGTTCCTGCGCGACCTCGCGGCCACCCGGGGAGGGCCCGAGGGGACGACGGCAGTGACGACGCCAGGGACGACCACCGGAACGACGGCGGACGCGGCCGCCGGATCGACCGCCGGCTCGGCCGCCGGCCGGAAGGAGCTGTGATGGACGCGCACGACGACCGGCACCCGGGCCTCGAGGACGCCATCGCCGGGGCCGCCGCCGCCGACGTCCTGCTGGTCGCGCTGGACTTCGACGGCACCCTGGCACCGTTCACGGACGACCCCGCCGACAGCCGGGCGCTGCCCGAGGCGCAGGGCGCGCTGGAGGACCTGCTGGCGCTGGACCGCACGTACGTGGCGGTCATCTCGGGACGCCCCATGCGGTTCCTGCGCTCGGTGGTGGACCCGGAGGGGCGGATGCTGCTCTCCGGCTCGCACGGAGCCGAGCTGCACCTCGACGCGCTCGGGGACGCCGCGGCGGACACCGAGCTGGAGCTGTCCCCGGCCCAGCAGGAGCTGCTCGCGAAGGCCACGGCCCTCGTGGAGGGGCAGGTCCGGAGGTACCCCGGCTCGAAGCTGGAGCTCAAGCCCACCGGGGCGGCCTTCCACACGCGGACGATGGACGACCCGTCCCTGTGCGCCCGGGCGGAGGAGGAGATGATCGAGGCGTTCGGGCGGCTCGACGGTCTGAAGATCACCCCCGGCCAGTACGTGGTCGAGTCCTCGGTGCACTCCGCCACGAAGGGCGAGGGCATCACGGCCTTCATGCAGGCCACGGGCGCCGACGTGACCCTCTTCGCGGGCGACGACGTGACGGACGAGAACGCGATGCGCGAGCTCGGCCCGGCCGACGTCGGGATCAAGGTCGGCGGCGGGGAGACCACCGCCGGGCACCGGGTGGCCTCCCCGGCCCACCTGGCCACCGTGCTGGCCCGACTCGCCGACGAGCGCCGGCGGGCCGGGGAGTCCGGGCGGTCCGGGGGCTAGCGCAGGTCCAGTTCGTCCAGCTCCGCGTAGACCTCCGCGGTGCGGCTCACCCGCCGGCGTCCGTCCTCGCCCGCGGCGGCCAGCACGCCGTCGGCGAGCACGGCCACGAGGCTCATGGCCGCCGCGTAGGAGTCGAACGGACCCACGCTGCCGAGGGGGCACTCGATCCACAGGTCCACGGACGAGGCGTGCCGCCGTGCCGTGCCGTCCGCGATCAGGAGCGTCCGGGCGCCGGTCTGCGCGCAGAAGGACACGAGCCGTTCGAAGCCGCTGGGCCGGCGCCGGAAGCCGAGCAGGACGACGACGTCCCCCGGGCCCACGTCCACGAGCTCCTCGCCGAGGGTCTGCCCCGGGAGCGGCGCGAGCCTGACGCCCTCCCGGGCCTGCTGCAGCTGCTGTTTGAGGTGCAGGGCCACCGGGTGGCTGTTGCGCAGGCCGACCACGAGGACGGTGCGCGCCCCGGCCAGGTCGGACACGGCCCGCGCCGTCCGGTCGTCACCGGCCGGGTCCAGGACCTTGCGCAGGTTCCGCAGCTCCTGGTCCAGGTGCTGGCTCAGTTCCGGGTCGCCGTCGGGCCCGAGCGGCACGCCCTGCTGGCGCAGCGTGCGCGCCGTCTCCCGCAGCTCCGTGAAGGACCCGAAGCCCAGGTGCCGGTACAGCCGCGAGAGCGTCGCACGCGAGACGCCGCTCATCTCCGCGAGCTCCGCGGAGCTGTACAGGGCGAGGTCGTCGATGTGGTCGAGGATGAGGTCGGCCGCCCGCCGCTCCTGCGGCGACAGCCCGGCGTAGTGCGCGTGGATGCGCTGTTCGATCGACACGCTCACCACCCTAGCCACCCGCGGGACGCCCCGGCGGGACCCGCCCGGCGGCCGGCCGTCACGGCGGGGCAGCGGAGCCGGGTTGCTAGCATGGCTCGTTATGAAGGGTTCCGTCACCCCGCACCACCCCCCAGCGCCCCAGGACGAACCGTCCCCCGGGGGGTCGACCGGGAACGTGTCCATCCAGACCGCCTTCCCCGACCCCGTGCTCCTGGAGCTCCCGTGGGAGCTGCCCCTCGAGCAGTGGCCCGACGAGGTGCTGGCCGCGCTCCCCCGGGGGATCTCCCGCCACGTCGTGCGCTTCGCGAAGGCGGGCGAGAAGATCGTCGCGGTCAAGGAGACCGTCCCGCACTACGCCCGGCACGAGTACGCGACCCTGCGGCGCCTGCAGCGGATGGGCATCCCCTCGGTCGTGCCCGACTCCGTGGTCACCGACCGCTTCACGCCCGACGGCGAGGAGCTGCCGGCGGCCCTCGTGACCGACCACCTGAGCTTCTCGCTGCCGTACCGGGCCATCTTCTCCGCCGGCCCCAGCGCGACCACGGTCGAGCGGCTGGTCGACGCCCTGGCCTCGCTCATCGTGCAGCTGCACCTGTCCGGGTTCTACTGGGGCGACGTCTCGCTGTCCAACACCCTGTTCCGCCGGGACGCGGGGGCCTTCGCCGCCTACCTGGTGGACGCGGAGACGGGCGAGATCCACCCCGAGCTGACCCGCGGCCAGCGGGAGTACGACATCGAGCTGGCCCGCACGAACGTGGCCGGGGAGATCATGGACCTGCTCGCGGGTGCCGCCGAGGAGGGGCACGACCTCGCGGACGTGGTCGATCCCTTCGACGTCTCCGACCGGCTCGTGTCCACCTACCGCTTCCTGTGGCGTGAGCTCACGGTCGAGGAGACCTTCAGCCTCGACGAGCGCTGGAGGGTGGTGGAGCGCGTCCGGCGGCTCAACGAGCTGGGCTTCGACGTCGAGGAGGCGTCGATGGACACCGTCGACGGCAGGATCCGGCTGCGGCCCCAGGTCGTGGAGCCGGGCCACCACTCCCGGCGCCTCCAGCGGCTCACCGGCCTCCGGGCGCACGAGAACCAGGCGCGGCGGCTGCTCACCGACATCACCCAGCTGGGCCGTGACCTCTACCCCGGCCTGCCGGAGGAGCTCGTGGCGCAGCTGTGGATGCGGGAGGTCTTCGCCCCGATCATGGAGGCGGTGACCCCGCCGATGCGCCGCAAGCTCGAACCCGCCGAGATCGTGCACGAGGTGCTCGAGCACCGCTGGTTCATGTCCGAGCGCGCCGGCAAGGACGTCCCGACCCCCGCGGCGGTCGCGGACTACGTGGCCTCTCAGCTCGCCTCCCGCCCGGACGAGCGCGAGATCTTCTGACCGTCGGGCTCAGGGCCGGTGCGCCCGCAGCACCCCCGTGAGGGTCCGGTGCACGCGCTGGGGCCAGTCCTCGCCGAGGCTCCCGTACCGGGCCACGTGGGAGTAGGCGGAGCCCAGCACGAAGTCGAGGACGACGTCGACGTCGAGCTCCTCGCTCAGCCGCCCGGCGGCCGTCTCCGCGGCGATGAGCTGCCGGAGCCGCTCCACGCGGGGCCGGACCAGGTGAGCCCGCAGGACGCGGGAGGTCTCCGACTCCGGGTCGCTGAGCAGGGACACCGCCACGCCGATCCCCATGTCGTCGAGCAGGAAGTTCAGGGCCTCCACGAGGCCCTCGTCCCAGCCGGGGGTACCGGGCGGCCGTTCGGGTGCCGTCGTGGCCACGGCGTCCGCGAGCGCCCCCTCCAGCATCTCCAGGCTGTTGGCGTAGCGGCGGTAGATCGACGTCTTGGCGACGCCGGACGCGGCCGAGACCGCCTCGATGGTCACCCTCTGCGGGCCGCCCTCCCGCAGGAGGGCGAGCGCCGCCGCCGTGATCTTCTTGTCCGTGGTGACGGTCCTCGGATCGGCCCGGTCCTCGTCGGCCATGCTCACCCCTCCCGCCCGTGCGTCGTCCCCTGCCGCGTCCGCCGGGTCAGGCCTTCTTCCAGTCCTCGATGGGCCAGTGGTTCTTCTTGGCCAGCCGGTACAGGGGCAGGTCCGGGTTGACGGTGTAGGGGTGGCCCACGAGCTGCAGCCAGCTGACGTCCGCGAGGGAGTCCCCGTAGCCGTAGGAGCGGGTCAGGTCGTAGCCGCCCTGCTCCGCGTACTTCTTCAGCCACTGCGCCCGCGCCTCGTCGACCAGCGGCGGCGTGGCGAGGTACCCGGTCATCACCCCGTCGCGCTCGTCCATCCGGCCGGCGACGACCTCGTCGAACAGGTGGGCGATGGGATCCACGAGGAGGTCGATCGAACCGGTGACCAGGACGGTGCGGTGGCCGGCGGCGCGGTGCTCGTCGATGCGGTCCAGCGCACCGGGCTTGAGCAGCCGGCGCAGGTCCTGACCGAGCGGCCCGGCCACCTGCTCGCGCACCGTGCGGGCGGGCACCCCCTGGTAGCGGCGCATGAAGGCCCGGATGAACTCCCCGCGGTCTCGCTTCTCCGCCTTGAGGTAGGTCGGGGCGCTCGAGACGAGGTCCGCCAGCTCCGCGGGCCACTTCGCGAGACGCAGCGTGCGTCGGCGCAGCTGGAGGTACTGGTGGATGACCGTGGAGTCCAGCACGGTGCCCTCGAGGTCGAAGACGGCCAGCACGTCCGTGCCCTGCCTGAGGGTCCGGGCCGACGCGTTGCGGCGCTTCGACGCGGACCGGAGCCGGCCGTAGGCCTTGGTCATCTCGGTCAGGGCCGGCATGTGCACGTTCTGCCAGTAGTCGACCCAGTCGATGGACCGGACGTCGAAGGTGCGGTCCTCGGGGGTGCCGGCCGGCAGGGAGTCGTTGAGCTGCCGGACGCGGGCGTCGTCGAAGATCATCTCGGTGCGCGTGTAGGCCTGGTACAGGTCCATGTAGCTCCGCAGGGAGCCCAGGGCGGACTGCGTCCGGTGCAGGGAGCTCGCCCACTCCCGCGTCCGTGTCGTCGCCGGGAGCACCGTGGTGAGCTTCCCGCCCGCGGCCGTGAGCCTCTCCTTGACCGCCAGCCCGCGCTCCACCGCGTTGTTGGCGGGGAACCTCCACTCGGGCACCCGGATCGGGTTGCCCTCGTCGTCCTGGAGCGGATGTGCCAGGAAGAACGCCCGGATGTACTCGTACATCCGGTGGACCGGCAGGGGGTTGGAGGCCCCCGAGCACACCTGGTAGTAGCCGGGCTCCGGCGCCGGGTCGCCCTGCGGGGTGATCTCCCCGGAGGGCTTCCGGTGGCCGCCCACGGCCAGCGCCACGATCGCGTTGACGACGAGATCGACGGGGATGACGTCCAGCACCGAGTCCGGCAGGCCCGGGAACTCCGGAAGCGCGCCCTTGCCGTAGGCCATGATCAGCGGGTCGGCCACCTTGTAGCCGTCGATCCACCCGGGGTACGGGTGACGCAGGGCCGACTCGATGATCGACGGACGCACGACGGACAGGCGGTGGCCCGAGGCGGCCCACTTCTGCTCCGCCACGCGCTCCCCGAGGGCCTTGGTGAAGGTGTAGACGTCGGTCCAGCCCAGCGACTGCGCCCGGGTGCGGCCGTAGTCGACGAGCCGGGTGCGGACCCACTCCCGGCGGGCGGCCTCGGCGGCCCGGGCCACGGACTTGGGGCCCTGCTTCCCGTGGCCGGCCGTGGCCTCGTCGATGATGGCCTGCAGCCGCTCCGGGGCGCGGGAGGCCATCTCGGCCTCGTCGCCGGCCCGCAGGGACGCCGCGAACTCGGCCGCCCAGTCGACGTCGTGGTCCACGGGCGCCTCCGGGCGCAGGCCCTTCGCGATCCCGCCCACGTAGCACGTGGAAACGTGGACGACGTGCGGGTCCTGACCGGAGGCCAGCAGCGCGTCGTAGAGCCCGGTGGCGCCGCCCACGTTGCTGCTGAACGCCTCGTGGATGGGCGGGTCGAAGGACACGGTGGACGCGGAGTGGATCACCACGTCGAAGGGCTCCGTGAGCTCCGCGAGGGCCGAGAGGTCGCCCTCGAGCACGGCGGTGCGCTCGGCGAAGGAACGCTTGGCCTCCTCCTCGCCCAGGGACTCCCGCCACGTGCGGAACACGGGCTTGCGCAGCAGCTGCCGCAAGCGCTGCTCACCGGTGATGCTGCCCTTGGGCCGGACGACAGCGGTGACGTGCACACCCTCGTGGGCGGACAGGAGCCGTTCGAGCACGGCCTGGCCCAGGAAGCCCGTGGCTCCCGTCAGCAGGACGCGCGTGGTGGGGGTGTCGGTCAACGGTGATCCTCCGGGGTGGTGAGCTGGTCCGCCGCGGCGCGGGGGGTTTGGGCGGGTCCCGCGAGCGGACGGCGACGGCGTTCCGCTCGAGGCCGCGCCCGACTGCGCTACGGCTACCGTAGTGTAGCCTAAGTCTCATGCTTACCGCTCTCGTGACCGGGGGGACGTCCGGCATCGGCGCCGCGTTCGCCGAGGCCCTGGCCCGCCGAGGACATGCGCTCGTGCTCGTGGCACGCGACGCCGGACGCCTCGAGGAGACGGCGGCCCGGCTGCGCTCCGAGCACCGGGTCCCCGTGGAGGTCCTGGCCGCCGACCTCTCCGACCGCGCGGACGTGGACCGCGTGGCCGCCCGGGTCGAGGACCCCGAGCGCCCCGTGGACGTGCTCGTCAACAACGCCGGGTTCTCCGTGAAGACCCGTTTCACGGACCCGGACACCACCGCCCACGACCGCGCGTTCGAGGTCATGTGCCGGGCCGTGCTGGTGCTCTCGTGCGCGGCGGCCCGCGCCATGACCTCCCGCGGCTCCGGCTGGATCATCAATGTCTCCTCCACCGCCGGTCTGATCACCATGGGCTCCTACTCCGCGATCAAGGCCTACGCGACCGCCTTCACGGAGGCCCTGGCCGTCGAGCTCGCGGGCTCGGGAGTCCACGTCACGGCGCTGCTGCCCGGCTGGGTCCGCACCGAGTTCCACGAGCGGGCCGGGATCACCGGCTCCTCGATCCCCTCGTTCATGTGGCTGACCCCCGAGCGCGTCGTCCAGGAGGCCCTCGACGACGTCGCCCGTGGCAAGGTGATCTCCATGCCCACCCGGCGCTACCGCACCCTGGGGTTCATCCTGCGCCACCTGCCCCGGCCCGCCGTGCGACGGCTCTCCGGCATGGTCGCCTCCGCACGGCAGAAGGAAAGGGCGGGCGGCTCGTGACCCGCCGCGACCCCCAGGACCCCGTTCCCGTCCAGCGCTCCATCGACGGCGGCACGCCCTCTCCGCAGGAGCCCGCCCCGCCCGCCCCGCCGGCCGCCTCCGCGGAGCTGGACCCGGCACGCTTCCGCAGCCCCGGCCGTCGGCTGGCCCGCCGGATCGCCCAGGCGGTCTTCCTCAGGGGCCTCGCGTACCGCACCATCCGCCGCACCGTCGTCACGCACCCCGCGGCCGACGCCCTGGAGGGTGCCTGCATCGTCGTCGCCAACCACTCGAGCCACCTCGACGCCCCGCTCGTGCTCGGCTCCGTGCCCCCCCGGGTGCGCCGGAACCTGGCGACCGCCGTCGCCGCGGACTACTTCTTCACGGCGCCCCACAAGCGGATGTTCACCGAGCTCATCTTCAACGCCTTCCCCGTGGACCGGAAGGGCACCGGCGCCAACCGCGGGCTGTCCAAGAAGCTGCTCAAGGAGGGTGTCCCGCTGCTCATCTTCCCGGAGGGCACCCGCTCCCGCACGGGCAAGATGGGGCCGTTCACCATCGGGGCCGCGGGCCTCGCCAAGGCCGTGGGCGTCCCCGTGCTCCCCGTCGCCCTGATCGGGGCGTACGAGGCCATGCCCCACGGCAGCCGCTGGCCGCGGCGCGGGCGCCCGCCCGTGGTCGTGGCGGTGGGCGAGCCCCTCCACGTGCGCGAGAAGGAACCGACGGCGGCGTTCAACGAACGCATCCAGGCCGCGGTGCGCGCCCTCTACACCGAGCACCGCCCCCGCCTCGACGCCTGACCCCCCACCCCGAAGATCCCAGGAGAGTACTGCGCTGATGGCACACGTGAAGCACATGAAGTGGTGGGGCTGGGGCGAGGAGGGCGTGCACTTCGAGTACGCCAACAAACCCGCCTTCGCCCCGTTCGTCAAGAAGGCCCTCGGCGTCGACCTCCGGCCGCGGGAGCGTGACACCATCGACTTCTCCACCGTGACCGTCCCGTCCTCCCGCGCGGGGCAGGACGTCCTGGAGACCCTCGCCCGCATCTCCGGGACCGACAACGTGACCACCGACGACGAGCTGCGCGTGGTGCACTGGGCCGGCAAGTCCGTCACGGAGCTGCTGCTCACCCGGGCCGGGGACTTCGCCCGCGTGCCGGACGTCGTCGTCTACGCCGGTTCCGAGGACGAGGTCGCCGGTGTCCTGCGGCTCGCGGTCGAGAAGGACCTCGTGGTCATCCCGTTCGGCGGGGGCACGAGCATCTCGCGGAGCCTCCAGCCCGACCCCGCCGAGGAGCGGACGATCGTCTCCCTGGACCTGGGGCGCATGAACCAGGTGCTGGCCGTCGACGAGACCTCCGGTCTGGCCACCATCCAGGCCGGAGTCCTCGGGCCGGACATGGAGGCCCAGCTCAATGCCCGTGGCTGGACGCTGGGTCACTTCCCCGACTCGTTCACCCACTCCACACTCGGCGGCTGGGCCGCCACCCGTTCCTCCGGCATGCAGTCGGACAAGTACGGGGACATCGCCGACATCGTGCGAGGCATGCGTGTCGTGCGGCCGGCAGGCACGGTCGTCCTGCGGCCGCTGCCGTCGACCTCCACCGGGCCCAGCCTGCGGGAGATGGTCATCGGCTCGGAGGGCCGGCTGGGGGTGATCACCGAGCTCGACGTCCACGTCCACCGGCTGGCCGAACGTCGCGAGGTCATCGCGTACATGTTCCCGACCTGGCAACAGGCCCTGACCGCGATGCACGACATCTCGCGCTCCGACGTGAGCACGACGTTCGCCCGCGTCTCCGACGCCCGGGAGACGGCGTTCTCACTCTCCACGCAGAAGGCTCCCGCGACCCTCCGGAAGAAGGTCGCAGTCAAGGGCCAGAACCTGCTGTGGGAGGTCATGCGGCGGCGCGGGTGGGACACCGCGGCCATGTGCATCTCCTACGTCTGCTTCGAGGGGTCGACGTCGGAGGTGGACCGCCGGAAGAAGACGGTGGCCGGCATCGTGAAGAAGCACGGGGCCCTGGTGCTCGGCTCCGGCCCCGGCGCGCTGTACGACCAGAAGAAGTTCGACACGCCCTACCTGAGAGACTTCCTGCTGGAGCAGAACACCATCGGCGACGTCTCGGAGACCGCCGCCCCCTGGTCGAAGCTCACCACACTGCACCAGGCCGTCTACGACGCCGCGGACCGCGCCTTCCAGCAGACCGGGAAGACCGGATGGATCATGTCCCACATGTCCCACTCCTACCACTCCGGCGCCTGCCTCTACTTCACGTTCGGGTACGAGCTCGGCGAGCACCCGCACGAGGAGTACGCCGTGATCAAGGGCGCCATCCAGCAGGCCTTCGTCGACTCCGGCGGGACCCTGTCCCACCACCACGGTGTGGGGACGGAGCACAGCCCGTGGATGGAGCAGGACGTCTCCCCCGAGGGCGTGCAGCTGCTGCGGGGACTCTTCGCCACGGCGGATCCCGGCGCCCACCTGAACCCGGGGAAGATCGTGGGCTGACGCCGCTGCCGGGCCCGGGAACGGGTGAAGGCCCCCACCGGGTGGTGGGGGCCTTCGTGCTGTCGGTGTGGGTGGTGCTGGGGGGGGTGGGTGGTGGTGGGTGGTGTTGAATGCGGGGAACCCCCGCACGGTGTGTGCGGGGGCTCGACCCTTGGGGTGTGGTCCGGCGGTGTCCTACTCTCCCACACCCTTCCGGGTGCAGTACCATCGGCGCT
>NZ_JBISWL010000002.1:0-1337 GCF_044462265.1 Kocuria rhizosphaerae | reverse complement strand
GCACCCGGAAGGGTGTGGGAGAGTAGGACACCGCCGGACCACACCCCAAGGGTCGAGCCCCCGCACACACCGTGCGGGGGCTCCCCGCATTCAACACCCCTCTGCCCGCGGCGGGTGAGGCGCGTCCCTCCTGCCCGGATGCGGCACCATCCCGGACACCTGCACGGACGGGGCCACGCCGCCACCGCAGAAGCCCCCCGCCACAGGTGGGGGGCTTCTGCCATCCCGGGGTGGGGCCCGCGGGCCGAGCGTCTCCGGAATCCGGGCCTGTCCGGTGAGGCAGGAGTGGTGCCGGGTACTGGCGCGCTGCCGCGCCGAGACGGCACCATGGGGGCCATGGGTGACAACAGTGATGGGTCCGGCCGGACAGGGGACGTCTCGGGGAAGGTCGATGTGGACTTCCGGATCGTCGACGTCCCGGATCAGTCCCTGGCCGTAGTGACCGGGCAGGTGCCGGTGGCCGAGCTGCGGAGCTTTTTCGACCGGGCGTTCCAGGACCTGAGCAGAGGCATGGCGGACGGCGGATTCGAGCCGTCGGGGCCCCCGCTCTCGCTCTATCGTGGCGTTCCCGTGGAGGCTGCGGATCTCGAGGTCGGATTTCCGGTCCTCGGGTCGGTGAGGCCGTCGGGGCCGGTGGCGGAGGGCCGGATACCGGCCTCGCGAGCTGTGATGACCGTCCATCGCGGCAACTATGACGCGCTCGGTGACTCGTGGGGCCGGCTTGCCGAGTGGGCCCGGCGGCAAGAACTCGTTCTCGACGAGCTCTTGTGGGAGGTCTATGTCACCGAACCCCATCCCGGCGACGATCCGAAGGACATGGTCACGGAGTTGTACTGGGCACTTCGTCCGTAGCAGGAGCGTCTCGGTCACTGCGCCGTCTGCGGCTGTCTGCATCGGGACGGGGCCTTCGGTCCTGTCCCGTACCCTGCAACTCCGTGTGCCGGCCGTCTTCGACCCGGCTTATACAATGGGGGGCGATCAATAGTGCGGGCCGTCTCACGGTGCCTGCCGATAACCACGAGCGTCGACAGAAGGCAGCGTCGGCACAAAGGAGCGGTACGTGTCCGAGTCCTTCCAGCACGGTTCCCGGGACGAACGCGACAGCGGGGATTCCGGCGACCTTCCGGGCAGCGGAGGAGCGGGCCGTGACGGTGGCCGCTTCGATTCGCCCCCCGGTCGCCGATCCGGTCCCGAGAAGCGCGGCTCGTTCCGTGATGATCGTCGAAGCTCGTCCCGGGGTACCGAGCGTGGTGGGTCCTTCGCCGGTCGCGAGCAGCGACAGGGTGACCGCCGTGAGGACCGTGGACCCCGCCGTGACGACCGGCGTGAGGACCGGC
>NZ_JBISWL010000001.1:0-7846 GCF_044462265.1 Kocuria rhizosphaerae | reverse complement strand
GTCGGACGCCCGGAGCGGGCCTGCTCAGACCTCGATGCCCAGCTTGCGCCTCTGCTTCTGCTGGTTGACGAAGGCCACGGCCAGCAGTCCGAAGGCGAGCAGGAGCACGGCCGTGACCTGGAACGCCATCCGGTAGCCGTCGGCCGGAGCGGCCGCGCCGCCGATGAGGAAGCCGCCGACCGCGGGGGCGAAGACGCCGCCGGTCGTGAGCACGGCGTTGGCGACATTGAGGTGGCCTCCGCGCTGGGAGATCGTGGTCAGCTCCCCGACGACCAGGTAGGTGATCGCGAACATCGCGGGGGCGGTGCCGAAGCCGAAGCTCATCAGGGCGACGCCCAGCACCGGGGACGACACGAACGTGGAGGCCAGCAGGGCCGCGCCGGCGGCCGTCCCCGCGAGCCCCAGCGTCCAGCCGCGGGAGCGGCGGCTCGGCACGCCCCGCTGGTCGAGGCGCTGGATGAGGATGCTCAGCCCCACGGTGGCGACGACACCCCAGAGGGCCGGCAGGGCGATGAGCGATCCCGCCTGCTGGCCGCTGAAGCCCATGACGGTCTGGAAGTACGCCGGGCCCCAGGACATCGCCAGGGTGAAGGTCCAGTAGCCGAAGAAGGAGGCCAGCACCGCGAAGATCCACGTGGGGTTGGCGATGCTCCGGAAGAACGGCACCTTCTCCTCGCTGATCCGGGTCGCGCCGGGAGCGGGCGCGACGGTCTCCGGGCCCTCGATCTCCCGTTCGGCGGCGAGGGACGTGTACGGGCCCTCCTTGCCGAGGAGCATCCACACCGTGCACCACACGACGCCGACGACGGCCAGGGAGATGAACGCGGTGCGCCAGCCGTGCTGGGTGACCACCCAGGCGAGGACCGGGGCGAAGACGGCGATGCCCAGGGTCACTCCCGCGGAGGCGACGGCCGCGGGGGTGGCGCCCTTCTTCGAGGGGAACCACTTGTAGACCGCGTGCATCAGCACGGGGGCCAGGGGTCCCTCGCCGGCGCCCAGGGCGAGCCGGGAGACCCACAGGGCCGGCAGGGTCGCGAACACCACGACCGGCATGACCGACAGGGACCAGATCAAGCACATGACCAGCAGCAGCGTCTTGGCCCTGACCTTGTTCGCCAGCGGCGCCGCCAGCAGCTGCGCCAGCCCGAAGGTCAGGAACATGGCGCTGGAGACGAGCCCGAACTGCTGCGGGGTGATGTTCAGCTCCTGCATCAGCGGCAGGGCGGCCACGCCGAGGACGGCCTTGTCCGCCCAGCTGAGCATCATCAGGAAGAGCAGCAGGATGGTCAGCATCCAGGCGTAGCGGGTGCGCTTCCGGCTGCTCCAGAAGCGGGGGTCCTTGGGGTCGACGGCGCCGGGTCCCGGACGGTCGGACGAGGGCGGCTGCGCCGGAAGCCGTGTGGCGGTGGTGGTCATCTGGGTGATCTCCTGTCGTGCGGCCGCAAGGCGGCGGGCCGTGGCGAGGTGTCCCAGTGAATCTAGGAGCGTGTGAACTGGCCCACATAGGCGGCTTTCCGTCCAGCGAAAAAGGGACCTCATCGGCCCGTCCTGGCTCGGGCACAGTGGACGCAGTTCATCCCCGCTCTCCGGAAGGCAGCCCCATGACCGTTCGCGTCGTTCCCGACGTCCCCCTCGACCGGGCCCGCGGGCTGCACGTCGTCACACTGGGCACCGCCGCGGGTCCGGCGATCCGCTCCGAGTGCCCGGGCATCGCCACGGCCGTCGTCGTCGACGGCCGGTTCTACCTCGTGGACTTCGGGCTGGGGGTGACGAGAGCGGCCCACGCCGCCGGGCTGCGCGGGGAGAACCTGCGGGCCTGCTTCGTGACCCACCTGCACTCCGACCACGTGGCGGAGCTCCCCGCCTACCTGCTGTGGAACTGGGGCCGTCCGGTGCGCGGATTCACGGAGCCGGTGCGGATCCTCGGCCCCGGGCCGGCCGACCCGGAGGCCGGGTCGGTCGGCACCGCGGGGCTCGTGGAGCGGGTGCTGGGCGCCTACTCCTACGACATCGACGTCCGCATCGTCGACGAGGGCCGCCCGCCCCTGTACGACCTCGTCCGGGCCGAGGAGATCACCCTGCCCCCCTCGGCCGCGGCGGCGGACGGCGAGCACACCCCGCCCATGGACCCCTTCACCGTCTACGAGGACGAGGCCGTGCGGGTGAGCGCCGTCCTCGTGGAGCACCCGCCGATCTTCCCCGCCTTCGCGTTCCGCTTCGACACCGCCCACGGCTCGGTGGTCGTCTCCGGGGACACGACCGAGTGCGCCAACACGTCCACCCTGGCCGCGGGGGCCGACCTGCTGGTGCACGAGGCGGTCAACCTCGACTTCTACCGGGCGGGGGACTTCGCCCCGGAGTTCCTGCGTCACCAGGAGATCTCCCACACCACGCCGGACGGGGTCGGCCGGGTGGCGTCCCGGGCCCGGGTCGGCGGCGTCGTGCTCTCCCACCTCGCCGGCGTGGCCACCGACGAGCAGTGGACCGGCGGCGTCTCGGCCGAGTACGACGGCCCGGTCGCCGTCGCCCGCCCGGGCGACGTCTGGGCCGTCTCCGCCGAGGCGGCCGTGCCGCGGGCGGCGGCGGTCCTGCACTCCGCCTGATCCGGCCACGTCATCCCGGCGTCCGCATGGACCGGGTGATCGCCGCCGACGCCACCTGCAGGGCCGGCACGACGCGCTGGACGTCCTTGATCCTGGCCAGTGCCACGATGCCCAGGGCGGCGACGACCGCGTCCTCCGGGTCCCTGACGGGCACCGCCAGGCCGAACGCGCCGGGGGAGTGCTCCTCGTCCGTCGTGGCGTAGCCGCGCCGGCGGACGTCGGCCATCTCGCGCTCGAGCCGGGCCGTGTCGGCGATGCTGTGCGGGGTGTCGACGACCAGCCGCCGGGTGGCGGACTCCCACAGGTCGTCCGAGCCGTGGGCCAGCAGCACCTTGCCCCCGGCGCTGGTGTGCAGGGGGAGCTTGTCGCCGGGCCGGGCGATGGGGGCCCCGACCCGGCTGCCGGAGATCCGGTCCAGCAGCAGCGCCTCCGTGCCGTCCAGGACGAACAGGTTCACCACCTGCCGGGTCGCGAAGAGCACGTCCTGCATGTGCGGCGAGGCGACCTGCTGCAGTCCGCGCCGGATCGGGGCGAGCAGGCCCAGCTGTGCCAGGCGGGGCCCGACCGTGTAGAGGCCGTCCGGCTGCCGTTGCACGGCGCCCCAGGCCGCGAGCTCTGCCACGATGCGGTGGCAGGTGGCCACGGGCAGGCCGGACCGGCGGGAGATCTGGGACAGCGACTGGCGCGTGTGGGAGGGGTCGAAGGTCCCGAGCAGGGCCAGGGCCTTCGACGTGACCGACCGCCCCCGGTCGGCACTGTTCCCGGCCATCTTCCACCTTCCGCTGGACGGAAAATATGCCACAGTCTAGCGCGGTGCTCCGGAGAATGGGCCGTATGGACCTGCAGACCGTCACCGATGCCGTGGGCGCCGTCGTCGTGCCGCTCTTCGCGGTCATGAGCATGGTGGCCGTCGGGCTGGGGCACACCGTCGGGCAGTTCCTCGGTCCGCTGCGCGACGTCCGGCTGGTGGCCGCCGGTCTGGTGACCAACTTCGTGGTGGCGCCGCTGGTCGCACTGGCCGTCGTCACGCTCTTCGGCGTTCCCGACGACGTCCGGGTGGCGCTGATGGTCCTCGCGTGCGCCGCCGGGGCCCCGTTCGCGCTGCAGCTGTCGAAGCTGGCGCGGGCGGACATGGCCGTGTCCTCCTCGCTGCTCGCCGTCATGCTGCTGGCGACGGTCGTCTACATGCCGCTCGTCCTGCCGGTGCTGCTGCCGGGGGTTGCGGTCGGGCCGCGGGGCATCGCCGCCGTCCTGCTCCTCACGATGCTGCTGCCCCTGCTCGGCGCGGTGCTGGTGCGGCAGTTCGCCCCCCGGATCGCGACGGCCCTGCAGGCCACGGCGGGCCGGCTGAGCCTGGCCGCCCTGGTCGTCATGCTCGCCAACCAGCTGCTGGCCGACCACCGCGAGCTGGCCGGGCTGCTGGGCACGGGCGCCATCGCCGCGATCACCACGTCGATCGCGCTGAACTTCGGCCTGGGGTGGCTCCTCGGCGGTCCCCGTGGCCGGGGCGGTCCCGTGCTGGGGATCTCGGCGTCGCAGCGGAACATGGGGGCCGCGATCGTGGTCGTGGTCGCGAATTTCGGGGACTCGACGGCCGCGCCGACCGTGGTGCTCGCCGGGTTCCTGGCGTTGATCGTGCTCCTGCCCGTGGCGCGCTGGCTGGGCCGGCCGGGCGCGGTGGCGCCGCCGGCGCCCGGCCGGTGACGGTTCCGGACGTCCCCGCGGCGCCCGTCCAGGCAACCCTCGCGGCGCGCGTCAGCCGCGCAGGGTGGCGGCCGGCGACCGCCCGTGCCGGGCGCGGTAGGCGGCGGCGAAGCGCCCGCGGTGGGTGAAGCCCCACCGTGCGGCGATGGCCTCGACCGTGGCTCCGGCCGTGGGGTCGGACGCCGTCAGGTCGCGGTGGGCGGCGTCGAGGCGGGCCTCGCGCAGGCGGGCGGTCGGCGTCGTGCCGAGCTCGCGGCGGAAGGCCGCCTGCAGGCCGCGCGTGCTCATCCGGGCGGCCTCCGCCATCTCCGGCAGCCCGATGTCCTCGGCCAGGTGGGCCTCGATGAAGGCCACGGCACGCCGGACTCCCGAGCCGGTCGAGCGCGACGCGGCGGGCTCCACCTCCTGGCGGGACAGGAACGTGTTCGGGAAGGCGTGCAGGAGGACCGTGGTCAGGGAGCGGGCTATCTCGGCGCGGACGAGCGGGCTCTGCACGACGTGCTCGTTGGGGAGCAGGTCCCGGCCCACGTGGGCCACGGTCCGCTGCCAGTAGTGCCCCATGGCGGGGGACACCGGGCGCATCCCCGTGAACGAGAGGCTGAAGGCGTCGTCGCCCACCAGGCGCCGGGCCAGGTCCTCCATGGCGCCCGGGTCCAGGGACACGGAGACCATCTCGAGGTCGTCCCACCAGCTCGTGAACGTGCGCCGGGGCAGGAGGAACGGACCGGTCCGCGGGAACCGGTCGCCGGCGGTCGTGGCGATCAGTGCGCCGGAGGCGACATGGCAGACCCGCAACGAGCCCGCGCCCTCGGTGGTCCCCGCGGCGGGGGAGCCGACCAGTCGCAGCCGCTCGTGGGTGACGGGTCCGACACCCGTGGTGGTCAGGCTCATCGCGAACCTGTCCTCGAGGTCCCGGCGCACTCCACGGACGGCGAAGACCTTCTCGAGCACTGCGAGACCTTCGGCCGGATCGGTGGTGGAGAACGACGACCGTCGCAACGGAAGGTCCATGCGGTCCAGGCTACGCCGCCCGCCCGGTCGCGGACCTGGTGTGACTCGGTGTTGAGCCGGGTCAGCGGCTCCGCGGACGGGCCCGGGCGCGCAGTGCCGCGGCGGGGCCCGCGCCGTAACGGACCCGGTGGCGCCGCACGAAGTCCCCCGGGTCCGGGAAGGCCCAGCGCAGGGCGATGCCCCGCACCGTGTCCCCGGCCGCCGGGTCCCCACGGACGAGGTCCTCGTGGGCGGCCTCGAGCCGCAGCTCGCGCAGGACGTTGCCCGGCGTCGTGCCGCGGTGGACGCGGAGTGCCCGGCCCAGCTCGAGCGTGCTCAGGCCCACGTGCCGGGCCACGTCCTCGAGGGTGATCGGCAGAGCGCGCGCGTCGTGCATGAAGGACACCGCGCGCCGGCACGCGGCGGCCCGAGCTGCCGTCGAGGACCGACGGGTGCGCCCCGTGACGTCGCCGCGCGGGAAGCCCTCCAGGGTGGCCACCGTCAGCCGCCGCAGCAGGTCGGCCCGCAGCAACGGAGCCGATTCCACGGCGGGGTCGGCCAGCGCACGGCGGACGAAGTCGTGGGTGGTGCTCCAGTACTTCTCCTGCGACCGCCCTGCCGGGCGGGGGTGGTCGAAGACCACGGAGCCGGCGTCCCGACCGTAGACGTCGAGGGCCGTGCGGCGCAGCACGGCCAGGCTGAAGTTGACCGCGTCCACGGTCAGGAGCTCGAGCTCGGCCCGGTAGGAGTCGTGGGGCTGGATCAGCATCAGGCCCGTGCCCCGGAGGCCGCCGACGTCCCAGTCGTGACCGCCCGATCGTCGCCGGACCACCGTGACGACGTCGTCGAGCTCCGCGCGCACCCGTGCGTGCCCCTCCAGGCGGAACCGCGCCAGACTGAGGTCCGAGTCGCCGTCGACGTCCTGGCGGAACCCGAAGCCCGGGGCGTCGCGGGGCACCAGCATCTCCGCCTTCGCGTACGTCTGCCGGAGCCGGTCGCCGGCCACGTCGGGATCGTCGGTCGCCACGCGCGACCGGACCGGCACGGGACCCGCCCCCGCGGACTCCCGATCGCCCTGGCCCCCCTGCTCCCGGAACGGTGCCGTCCCGGCGCGCTCCTCGGCCGATGCCATGCGCCCAGGTTACGCGCGTCCCCTCGGCCGGCCCAGGGCCACGGGTTCCGAGTCGCGGAAGGACAGGGTCTCCGCCCAGGTCGGCGCGGGGTCCCGCCGGGGAGAGGAGGTTAGAGCACGAACATGAAGAGCAGCAGGACGCCTGCCACGACGTCGATCCAGCCGAGCACCTTGCCCGCCGTCGCCCGCACGCCCAGGGCCTGGGCCTTGCCCGCCTGCCAGAGCGCCAGCGGGCCCAGGATGATGCCGGCGACGAACAGTCCGATGACGCCGAGGATGACGGAGTTGCGCTTGTGGTTCTCGCCCTCCGCGGATCCGCCGGCAGGGTGGCCGGGGTGCTGCGCGTACTGGTCGTTGTGCGGGGTGTCCATGGTGGGTGCTCCTCCGTCAGGGCTGGGGTCCGTCCCGCTCGCCCGGGGGCGCCGGCGGCACCGGGGGCGCCGGAACGAGGAACGAGTAAGCGGAACAGTATCGCGGTGCCGGGGAGAAGGCCCGGCACCGGGTGGAGCCGGTGTGGCGAGGGCCGTCCCCGCCGGGCGGCTGGTCCGTGACCGGGGGCGGCTCCCGGGTCGTGACGCGCTGTCCCGGACGCCGAGGAGGGCGGTCCCGAGGTGGCCGTCGCAGCGCCCTGTCCCGGGGCGGAGGGATGCCCGGGCTCCGCCCGCCCCTCCCGAACCGGCCGCCCACGGGGTGGGACGCGTCACGAAGTGCCCGGCAAAGGCGGAAGCGTGCCGTTCCGCCCGTGCGGAGAATTTTCTCCTGACAGGAACCGTGCACCGGTTCTACGATGCACCTGCAAACCAATCGTTCCTCGAGAATGTGGGGACCCCATGAACAAGCACACTGCCGGCGCGGCTCTGGCGGTGGCGGTCGGCCTCTCGGCCCTGACGGTGGTCCCCGCGACCGCGGCCACCGGGGACCCGATGGTCTTCACCGACTGCGCCACGGCCGCGGGGTACGGCGTCCACAACATCCCGGTGGGCTCGCCGAGCTACAGCGCGGGCCTCCTCGACGAGGACGGCGACGGTGTCGTCTGCGAGGACGCGCAGTGGCCGTACGACCCCACGCGGATCCCCGTGGAGGTCGCTCCGGGGGAGTACCGGCACACCATCATCGACTGGGTCCCCGGGGCGGGCCCCGGCACGGACGGGTTCTCCCAGGTGGGCCAGGTCCCCGTGGGCGGAGCCGACACCGGCGTGGCGGTGGACGAGGGCGTGAGCGGTCCCGTCCTGGGCGGCCTGGGCCTGCTAGCAGCGGCGGGAGCGGCCGTGGCGCTGCGCCGTCGCACCGCGGGCCGGGCGTAGCGGATCCGACGGAACGATCGGTCCCGTGAAGTACCGGGGCGGCGGGCGCCGCAGGGGCCGTCCGGCCGCCGCGGCGCTCGTCCTCCTGCTGCTGTCCGGCTGCGCGGGCGAGG